>CAYSBG010000172.1:0-5047 GCA_964429125.1 uncultured Aliiroseovarius sp. | reverse complement strand
TAGCTGAACGCGGCGCCGGTTTCGACCCGGACCGCAGCGGCCACGGCTTCGACGCGCGCGCGCACGATTTCCACCTCGCGCCGGGCCGAGACCAGCGGGATCATGATTTCGGGCACCACCGCTTTTGCGTCCGTCGACGCTTCGATCGTGGCTTCAAAAATTGCCCGCGCCTGCATGTCATAGATCTCCGGCACGGTCAGGCCCAGGCGCACCCCGCGCAGGCCCAGCATCGGGTTGAATTCGCGCATCCCTTCGACCCGCGCGGTGACATCCGAGACCGGCAGGTCCAGCGCTTCGGCCAGTTCCCGCAACCCTTCGCGCCCATGGGGCAGGAATTCGTGCAGGGGGGGGTCGAACAGACGGATGCAGACCGGTTTGCCGGCCATCAGCCGGAACAGCTCGGTAAAATCCGCCCGTTGCATCGGCAGTAGCCGGTCAAGTGCGGCTTTGCGGTCGCGGGTCAGGTCGGCGAAAATCATCTCGCGCATGGCCAGTAGCCGGTCGTCTTCAAAGAACATGTGTTCCGTGCGGCACAAGCCGATCCCTTCGGCATTGAACATCAACGCCTTGCGCGCATCTTCGGGCGTGTCGGCATTGGCGCGGATCGAGATATCGCGCGCCGCGTCCGCCCAATTCATCAGCGTGGTGAACGGGTCATCGAGTGCTGGCGGCAGCATCCTGGCTTTGCCCGCCAGCGCCTCGCCGGTATTGCCGTCGATGGTCAGGATATCGCCCGCCCGCAGCACGCGGCCATCGGGGGTGATGAGCGTCCCCGCGTCCGGGTCGATATGCATGTCCGCAGCGCCGACAACACATGGCAAACCAAGCCCGCGGGCAATCACTGCGGCGTGGCTGGTAATGCCGCCCCGCTGGGTCAGCACCCCAAGCGCGGCGTGCATGCCGCGAATATCCTCGGGCGTGGTTTCACGGCGCACCAGGATGCATGGCTCGTCGCGTGATGCGCTGGATTGCGCGTCCCGGGCGGTGAAAACGATGCGGCCGGTCGCCGCGCCCGGGCTGGCGGCGATGCCTTTGGCGACCACGTCGCGTGGCCCTTCCGGGTCGACATGGCTATGCAAAAGCTCGGTCAGGGCACGCGGCGGGATGCGCAGGAGGGCGTCGTCGCGGCTGATGATTTCGTCCTCTGCCAAGGCGACGGTGATACGCACGTTGGCCCGCTCGGAGCGTGCAACACGCACCGCATCGAGGATGAAAAGCTGTTCGTTTTCAATGGTGAACTCGATCTGCATTTCTTCGCGCAGGCGGGTGCGGCAGAGCTGACCAAAGCGTAAAAGATCGGTGAAGTTTTCCGGCAGCACCTCTTCGACCGAGCGCCCGCGGCTGTCGGCAGTCAGGTACATCACCGCCTCGTCACCGGCGCGGGTCAACGCGTCACGGCCCTGGCTTTTGCACAGATACCGCCCGCGCACCTCGCGCGCCCCGGTCGCGCCGTTGATGAACTGAATGACCCCGGAGCCGCAGATGCCGGCGCCAACCCCAAGCGCCATTTTCTGCACCACAAGGCCCAGCCCCGCATCCGCCGGCGCGCCCTTGGCCATACGCAACATGCGCGCGGTCGTGCCTTCCCAGGCCCGCGCCATCGAACGCAGGACTGCGGCAAGCTGCAGCACCGGATCCTGTTCGAACGGCTGATCGGTTTCAGCCTCGTAAACTGCCAGCATTTTGCCGGAAGCATCCGGCGCGGAAAGGTCGATCTCGGCAAAAACGTCCGGGTCAAGGCGTTCGACATTCACCGCGAAAGACTGGATGAAGCGGGTGTAAAGCGCATTGGCGGCGGCCGCGCCGTGGGATTTGCACAGGCGGGCATGGGCGGCGTCGTTCATGCCGATATTGAGCATTGCCCCGGGCCCGCCCCAGTCTTTGTCCTCGCTGGAGGGGCGGACGCTGACCAGGTTATCCGCGCCCAGGGCGGTCAAAAGCGCGGGCAGGTCGGGCAAGGTGCCGGCCGAAAGCAGGCGAACGGTGGCGAAATCCAAAGCCGCGGTGGCCGGCACCGGCATATCCAGACGCACCAGCCGTTGCAGGCATTTTGCCCGCCCGCCATGGCGCGCCGTGGTGATGTCCGCGCTGGGCGTAATCAGGGTAAAATCGGCTATCGTATCATTTTTCTGCACTGCGGCACCCGTTCGTTCGCCTGCAGCATAACGCTGTTGGGTGTTCTGGCAAGGGGTAAAGCGGTGCGACAGGCTCTAGCCTTCCAGCTTGCTCAAATCCGCCACGGAGAGGCAGGTTTTTCGGATTTCGCCAAGTAAATTCAGCCGGTTACGCCGAACAATCTGATTGTCCGTGTTGATTTGCACCGCTTCGAAAAATCCGTCGATTGGCGCGCGCAGCCGGGCGATGGCGGCCATGGCTGTGGGGAAATCCTCGGCCTGGAGCGCCGGTGCGATCGCCGCTTCGGCGTCGCTGAGCGCCGCAAACAAGGCTTTCTCGCGGGTGTCCTCGGCAAATTTCGCGTCCGCGCCGTAGGAATATTCGACCCCGTCGGAGGCTTCTGCCTGGGCCAGAATATTGCTGGCGCGCCGATAGCCCTGCAACAGATTTGCGCCATCGTCCGTGGCGAGGAACCGATCAAGCGCGCGCGCCCGGCCGACCAAAAGGGTCAGGTCGTCATTGCCCTGCATCGCCAGGCAGGCGTCGATTACGTCGTGGCGCAGCCCTTCGGCCTTGAGGTGGACCTTGAGGCGGTCGTGAAAAAAGCCGAGCAGGTTCTCGGTGGGGCGCGGCATGCGCAGTTTCACTTGTCCAAGCAGGCTGTCTTCGTGGTCTTCAAAGCCAAGCGCGGTCATCGCCGCATGATAGGCGGCGCCAAAAACACCGTGATCGGCGATCTCGTCATTGATGCGGTGCAGGGCGGCGATATCGTGTTCGGCGGCGTCCGGGTTCTGCGCGATTTCGTGGCGCAGAAGCTGGGCGTCAAGGAAGCGGCGCAGGGGCAGGCGCAAATCACCGTCAAGTATGATGCGGATCACACCCAGCGCGGCGCGGCGCAGGGCGAAGGGGTCTTTGGAGCCGGTGGGGCGTTCGTCGATGGACCAGAAACCGGTCAGAAGGTCGAGCTTTTCCGCCAGCGCCACGGCGCGCGAAACCGGCGCGGTCGGCACGGCGTCCGAGGGACCCCTGGGGGCGTAATGGTCCTGTGCGGCGGCGGCGATTTCCGCAGAAAACCCAGCCTCCAGCGCGTAATAGCGCCCCATAAGCCCTTGTAATTCCGGAAACTCATAGACCATTTCCGAGGCCAGGTCCGCCTTGGCGATACCTGCGGCGGTGCTGGCGTCCTCGGGCGTGGCGCCACAAATCGGCGCAAGATCGCCGGCGAGGGCCTGCATGCGGCGCACCAGATCGCCCTGGCTGCCCAGCTTGTTGTGGAAGGTGACGTTTTCCAACGCATCAATCCACGGCGCCATCTTTTCGTCGCGGGCCACGCGCAGGTCGTTTTCCCAGAAGAACCTGGCGTCCGACAGGCGGGCGAACAGCACCTTTTGGTTACCCGCAAGGATGGTGGCGCCATTGTCAGCCGTTTCGCGGTTGGCCACCGTGATGAACCGGGTGATGGCCCCGGTTTTGGCGTCGCGCAGGGAGAAGAATTTCTGGTGCTCACGCATCGAGGTCTGCAGCACTTCGGGCGGCAGGCCGGCAAAATCCTCGGCAATCTCGCCCATCAGCACCACGGGATATTCGACCAGGCCCGCGACCTCGGCCAGCAGGGCGGGGTCGTCGATCACCTCCAGCCCGTTGGCAAAGGCCAGGTTCTGCGCCGCCGCGCGGATGGTCTCGGCGCGGTCGTCGGCGTCCAGCACCACATGGCCACGCGCCAGTTTGGCGGCATAATCGGCAAATCCCGTCACCTGAAAGCGGCCCGGGGACATGAAGCGGTGGCCCTGGGTCATGTCGGCGGCCTGGATGCCGTCTATTTCCATCGGCACCACCCGGGCACCGCTTTCGTCCGACAGGATGCACAGGATCGAATGCAGCGGGCGCACCCAGCGCAAGGTCCCGGCGCCCCAGCGCATGGATTTGGCCCAGGGGAAATTGCGGATACTTGTCTCCAGCACCTCGGCGATGATTTCCCCGGCTGGGCGACCCGGTTTTTCGATCCGGGCGAAATAGACCGCGCCCTTGGCGGTGTCGCGTGCTTCCAATGCCTCGCGTGGCACGCCAGCGCCGCGACAGAAGCCTTCGATGGCCTGATCCGGGGCGCCGACCTTGGGCCCCTTGCGTTCCTCGACCACATCCGGCGAGGCGGCGGGCACATCGCCCAGCACCAGGCACAGGCGGCGCGGGGTGGAAAACGCGCGGGCATCTGCATAGGTCAGCCCGGCCGCGACCAGGCCGTCGGTCATCAGCCGTTGCAGGTCCGCCGCCGCGCGCCCTTGCAGGCGGGCCGGGATTTCCTCGCAGAAAAGCTCTATCAGCAGCTCGGCCATATCACTTACTCCGCATATTTTTCGTTCAGCTGGTTCCAGGCATAGGCGCGCCCGTCGGCAAATACGGCAATGACCCGGTCAACCCCGTCATGGATGTTTTTGGTGTCGAGAAAGGCGATTGCCTCGCCGCGCTCGATCGCCTTGCCGATCATTTCGGCGTCAAAGCAGTCAAACCAGGGTGGCGCGGTCAGCGGCGTGGCATTTTCATATATTTCAAAGGTTTCCGTCAGCATTGCCTGGCTGGAAGGGGTGGTGAAACAGGCGCGGAACTTGATTGGCGACGAGGTGCCGTCGGTCGCAACCAAGGAAGAAACACGCATGGTTTCATGCGCCCCGGTGGTCAGGTTGACCATGCCCAGCTCGGTCGTTTCCGACACGTCCTCGTAATAGGCGTAAACTTGCGTGTAATAGAGCGCGCCCGCAAAGATCAGGGATGTAACCACGATGAAGATACCAAATATTTTGCCGCTGTTGAGTTTCATACTGCCTGCTCCTTTGCGGGGGGTGCGCCGCCTGCCGGGGTGGCAACGAAGGCATCTGCGCAGGCTTTGGACAAGGCGCGTACCCGGCCGATATAGGCCTGACGTTCGGTCACCGAA
>CAYSBG010000171.1:0-5048 GCA_964429125.1 uncultured Aliiroseovarius sp. | reverse complement strand
ATCAACACTTCGGGGTTTTCCAGCAAATATGCCCGGACAGCCGCCCCGAACGCATCGGTTTCCGCGGCACTCATATCGGTCAGATCGGTGGCGGAAGCGGTGCTGCCCATAAGGGCAACAACCAGCCCAAGTGCCGGTAAAAGGCGTTTAATCATGTTTTTCTCCGTCCTGGGCGCCCGGCGGATATTGCCCGCTGGTCGCAATGAAATGGGTTCGCAACACTGCGCTGTCGTCACGGTTTGCCACAGGCATCAGCACACCGCAAGGCGGCACGTCTTGGCCATTGACAGTCGCGCGCGGGCTTGCGACCTCTGGGCGAGAGTGGAGGAGAGACATGGAAACTTCAAGACGCGGCGATGTTGATCCCTTTATTGTGATGGACGTGATGGAAGCCGCCCGGCGCGAAGAAGCGGCCGGGCGCCACATTATCCACATGGAAGTCGGACAGCCGTCAACCCCGGCGCCGCGCGCCGCCCGCGATGCGGTGGCGCAGGCATTGAGCGAAAATGCACTGGGCTACACTGTCGCCCTGGGTCTTCCTGCGCTGCGCGAGGGCATCGCAAGCCTTTATAAAGACTGGTATAATGTCGATCTCAACCCGGATCGGGTGATCGTTACCGCCGGGTCTTCTGGCGCGTTTCTGCTGGCCTTTACCGCCTTGTTCGACACCGGCGCGCGGGTCGGACTGGGCGCGCCGGGCTATCCGTCTTACCGGCATATTCTGTCGGCGCTGGGCCTGTCGCCGGTGCGCCTTGCCGCGCAGAGCGAAAACCGCCTGCAGCCGGTGCCCGCAGACCTGCCCAAAGACCTTGATGGGCTGATTGTCGCCTCGCCCGGCAATCCCACCGGCACCATGCTTAACCATCCCGCGCTGGAGGGGCTGATTGACGCAGCCCACGCGCGCGGAGCCGCATTCATTTCCGACGAAATTTACCACGGTTTGCATTATGAGCAACGCGCGGTTTCGGCGCTGGAAATCAGCGATGACGTCTATGTGATCAACTCGTTTTCCAAGTATTTTTCAATGACCGGCTGGCGGGTTGGCTGGATGGTGGTGCCCGAGGGCCATGTGCGCACGGTCGAACGCTTGGCGCAAAACATGTTCATTTGCGCCCCCCATGTCAGCCAGGTTGCCGCGCTTGGTGCCCTGTCGGCTCGCGGTGAATGCGAGGCGATGCGCGCGACCTATGCCCAGAACCGTCGGCTGATGCTGGAGGGACTTCCACGCGCCGGATTCCACGCCTTTGCCCCGCCGGACGGGGCGTTTTACGTCTATGCGGACGTGTCAGCCCTGACCGATGACAGCCGCGCCTTTGCCGCCGAAATCCTGGAAAAGGCCGGGGTGGCCGTGACCCCGGGGCTGGATTTTGACGCCGAGCGCGGCCATCAGACCCTGCGCTTCTCCTATGCGCGTTCCAGCGCCGATATTGCCGAAGGCTTGCACCGCCTGGCGGCATTCATGGCCACCCGGCTATAACTTTTTGACAGTTTTTGTTATTTTGTCAGTTGGCATTGTAATGCCCCTGCCCTATATTGGGCGGGCTAGGAATGTCGCACCAAATCAAATTCATCCGGCGGGGCGAATACCCGAAACTGATCAGGCGCGGCACGCTTTAACCAGGAGGCGCCAATGGCCCACGAAATTTCCGTAAACGGCAAGGTCCACCGCATCGACCTGCCCGGCGACGTGCCGCTCCTGTGGGTATTGCGCGATGAACTGGGCCTGACCGGCACCAAATATGGCTGTGGCGTCGCCGCTTGTGGCGCCTGCACCGTGCATATGGATGGCGCGGCAGTCCGCGCCTGTCAGGTGGCGCTGGAGGATGTCGATGGCGCCGTGGTGACCATCGAAGGCTTGGGAACCCCCGAGGTGCTGCACGCACTGCAAGCCGCCTGGGTCGCCCATCAAGTGGCGCAATGCGGATTTTGCCAATCGGGGCAGATCATGCAAGCCGCTGATTTACTTGCCGATATACCCGCCCCCAGCGACGATGAGATTGACCAGGCGATGTCGGGAAACCTGTGCCGATGTGGCACCTATCCCCGGATCCGTGCCGCCATTCACACAGCCGCAACCAGTTTGCAGGAGGGCTGAACCATGGGCAAGGCACGCACCATCGCGCGGCGCACATTCCTGATCGGCTCGGTCGCCGTGGCCGGCGGGGTTGCCTTTGGCGCCTGGCAGGTGGCGCGCAATCCCGACAACCCGCTGCGCCCCGGCGGCGGCGCCAAAGCGCTCAATCCCTGGCTGATCGTCGGCACGCAAAGCATCACGATTATCGTGCCACGCGCTGAAATGGGCCAAGGGGTGCAGACGACCCTGGCCGCGCTGGTCGCCGAGGAGCTGGACGTCGACCTGGCCGATATCCGCATCGAACACGGCCCCCCGGCGCAGGCCTATTTCAACGAGGCCTTGCTGGCCGGGCGCGACTATGCCGATAGCGGTTTGGCGCCTGCCAGCGGGCTTGGCGCGGTGTTGGTCAAGGCCATGCCCAAGATCCTGTCGATGCAGGTGACCGGCGGATCGACCTCCAGCATTGACGCCTATTTCAAGATGCGTAAAGCCGGGGCGGCGGCGCGCATTGCCCTGATGCGGGCGGCGTCCCAGCGGTTGGGCATGGGCATTGACCAGCTCAAGACCGAGCCGGGTTTCGTGGTGGCGCCGGACGGCACACGGCTGGCCTATGGCACATTGGCAGACGCCGCCGCCGGGTTTGCGCCGGAGAAGAATCCGCCGCTGAAACCGCGGGCGCAATGGCGGCTGTTGGGCAAAAGCCTGCCCCGTCTGGACCAGGTGCCCAAGGCCACGGGCACCGCGACGTTTGGCATGGATGTGCGCCTTGACGGCATGCTTTTCGCCTCGCTGCGAATGAACCCGCGCCTTGGCGCCGGGATGCGGGGATATGACGCCACACTGGCGCAAAAGATGGATGGCGTGGAGAGGGTTATCGACCTGGGGAACGGCGTTGCGGTTATCGCGAGCAATACCTGGCTGGCCATACAGGCGGTGAATGCGATCGAAGTGGAATGGGAAGATGCCGCCTACCCTTCTGAAACAGAAGCCATTTTTGCGCAAATTGCCAAAGCTTTTGACGACAAGCCAAACATCACCGCACGCGATGACGGCGACATTTCCCGGCTGTCGGGCAATGTGATAAGCGCCGAATACCGGGCGCCCTATCTGGCACATGCGACCATGGAAGTCATGAACTCGACCGCCTTGTTTACCGGCGACGCGTTGCAGATCTGGTCACCCAACCAATCCCCCATTCAGGCGCAAAAGGATGCGGCCAAGGCGGTCGGGTTGGGTGTTGACGCGGTGACCTTGCACACGACCTTGATGGGCGGAGGATTTGGCCGGCGCGCCAATGTGGAATTCGTGCCTTTGGCCGCCCGTGTGGCCAAGGCCATGCCGGGCGTACCGGTTCAGACCACCTGGAGCCGCGAGGAGGACATGCGCCACGATTTCTACCGCCCCGGCGCCATTGCGCGACTACGCGCCCAGCTGGACGACGTGCAGCCTGCACGTCTGGCGTCTTTTGAAGCCAGGCTCGCCGCGCCCTCGATCATGGGGCAAATGATTTCCGCGCAAGTCGGGCTGAGCCTGTCGCCCGCAGACCGGACCATTTGCGAAGGCCTGGCCGATCAGCCGTACGGGATCGAAAACTTCCACGTCACCGGACATGCCGCAGATGTGGCGATCCCGGTTGGGTTTTGGCGCTCGGTCGGGAATTCACAGAACGCGTTTTTCATGGAGTCTTTCATTGACGAGGTGGCACATGCGGCGGCGGTCGACCCGCTGGAATTCCGCCTCAACACGATCCGCCCGGAACATGCGGTCAGCGCGCAGGTGCTTGAAAACCTGCGCGAATTATCCGGCTGGACCGGGCAAACACCGGACGGAATCGGGCGCGGCGTGGCGTTCACCTATTCCTTTGGCTCCCCGGTGGCCGAAGTGGTTGAGGTGGCCGCAGAGGATGGCTTGATCCGCATCCGCGAGGTCTGGATCGCCGCCGATCTGGGCGTTGTCCTGGACCCGGAAAATGCCGAAGCGCAGTTGACTGGCGGGGTGAATTTCGGCCTGTCCGCCGCGGTTTTCGGCGAGATCACCTTTGCCGGCGGCGAGGTCGAGCAGGAGAACTTCCCCGATTACGATGCGTTGCGCATGGTCTCGGCGCCGCGTTATAATGTCGTTTTGAGCGAAGAAAACACCCGGATTGGCGGGGTCGGCGAAATCGGAACGCCCCCTGCGGCCCCGGCACTTGCCAACGCGTTGTTTGACCTGACCGGGCAGCGGGTGCGCGCGCTGCCATTGGGCAAGGTTTTTGATTTCGTCGGCTAGGGCCAGAGCCGCACGATATCGTCCCAGTTCAAGCACCAAGTCGGCGGTGCACGCCATCTTTCACATGGTAGACCACGCCCTGCCCGCCCGGCAGTGCCAAGATCTGCTCCTGATCAAGCCCGAGAACCAACCCGCGCAGCACATGAGACACGATACCATGCGCAACGACGACCATCGGATGCGACTGCTCGGCCAGCCAGTCGGCCAACCGGCCGCTGAACCTGTCGAAGCTTTCGCCACCCGGCGCGTGAAAGGTCCAGCGCATGTCGGGGTGCGCGTCAAACAGATCGGGCCAGATCGCGTTGCATTCTTCAAACAGCAGCCCCTCGCACTCTCCAACCGAGACCTCTTGCAACCGATCGTCGAAATGCACCTTCCGGGCCAGCCCGGCAAAAGCGATTGCCGCAGTTTCACGCGCACGTCCGGCGGTGCTGCTGTGAAAGACGGTCTCGGCCGGCAAGACTGCGCTGGCGAGCAACCGGTTTTGCATCGCGGCCTGTTCACGCCCCAATTGGGTAAGTGGTGAGTTCATGTGGCCCTGCATGCGTCTTTTGCGATTCCACTCTGTCTGGCCGTGGCGCAGAATGAATAGTTCCGGGTAGTCCCTGCCCATGCTCGGCCTCCAGGAAAAAAGGGCGCGCCCCGCAGGCACGCCCGCAAAACTGGTGGGTGATAAGAGATTCGAACTCCTGACATCTTCGATGTG
>CAYSBG010000170.1:0-5063 GCA_964429125.1 uncultured Aliiroseovarius sp. | reverse complement strand
ACATGCGCCGGCTCCAGATCCCTTACCCCGCGCACATCGGCATGCAGGCGCTGCATTGTCGCCTCGTCAATTTCCGCCGTGCCCAGTTCGGGCCATTGGTACATGTATTGGTCCGGGGCGCGGATCCCGGCCAGTTTCTTGATCGCGCGATAAGGCTTCCTCTTGATGCCGGTGGCGTTGGAAACCCCCAACACGATCGGCACCCGATCCGGCTCTTCATGGTTGATCGCCGCCAGCACACGTTCGCGTGGGGAATAGGCCATGGGGTAAACCCGGTTCAGCGTGTTATTCCCGTTCGCACAGCCAAGGCTATCCGCTCGCAGGTGCAGAAACAACGGAAACCTTGCGGCAATCAGGCGCTATAAAACCCGGCTTAGAAAAGCGCGGGTGCGGGCCTCGCGTGGGTTTTGAAACAGCTGCGCCGGCGCGCCCTCTTCCAGGATGCGCCCTTCGTCCAGGAACACGACCTTGTCGGCAGCCTCCCGGGCAAAACCCATCTCGTGGGTGGCCAAAATCATGGTCATACCCTCGGCCTTCAACTGCCTGAGTACGTCCAGAACTTCGCCCACCAATTCCGGGTCCAGCGCGCTGGTCACTTCGTCAAACAGCATCACCTCGGGCTTCATCGCCAACGCCCGGATAATTGCCACCCGCTGTTGCTGCCCGCCGGACAGCTGGTCGGGATAGTGGTTCATTCGGTCGGCCAGATTGAACCGCTCAAACAGCGCTTCGGCCACCGGGCGCAGCTGGGCCCGGCTGCGCCGTTGAATGCGCCGCGGCGCCAACATCACGTTTTCCAGCGCATTCATGTGCGGAAACAGGTTATAGCTCTGAAACACCAGGCCAATGCGCTGGCGGATCGGCTGTGGGTCCAGATCCGGGTCGGTTATATCCAGCCCGTCCAGCCTGATATGCCCGTCATCCACCGGCTCCAGCAGGTTGATACAGCGCAAGAGGGTCGATTTCCCCGACCCTGAAGCGCCGATCAGGCAAACCATCTGCCCTTCGCCAACCTGCAAATCTATGCCCTTGCACACCACATTGGCACCGAATTTTTTCCACACATCGCTGAGTTCGAGTTTCATGTGCCCCCTCAACTCTGGCGTTTGCGTTGTTTGGCAATCATCCGGTCCACCGCGCGCGTGGCTGGAACCGTCACGACCAGAAAGATCAGCGCCGCCCCCACATAGGGGGTGAAATTCGCCATCAGCGATTTGTAAACCCCGGCCTGTCGGAAAATTTCAACCGGGCCGATGAACGACACCAGGGCGACGTCCTTTTGCAGCGAAATGAAATTGTTCATCGCCGCCGGTATTACCCGACGGATCGCTTGCGGCAGCACCACAAAGCGCATGACATCGCCGTGGCTTAACCCCAACGACACCGCCGCTGCGCGCTGGCTTTCATGGATCGATTCGATACCGGCGCGATACACCTCGGCGACATAGGCCGAATAGGACAGAACCAACGCGACCGTGCCCCAGATATAGGGGCTGTTCCACGGGCGCGGCAGGCCCAGCCCCGGGATGCCAAAGCCGATCAGATAGATCACCAGAATGACCGGAACGCCGCGAAGCAAGTCGTTGTAGATCATCGCAAACAGCTTCAGCGGATAGAGCGCCGGGCTGCGCGCGTCGCGCATCAACGCAAGGATCAGGCCCCAGATGGCAATCAACGGCGCACACCACAGGAACATGGCCACGTCCAACAGGAAAACCTTCAAGAGCCCGGGGAAGGTTTTGACAAAAACCGCTTTGTTGAAAAACGCGGATTGCACCTTCTCCCAGCCCGGCGTCATCGGCACCAGAACATAGATCGCCAATACGACCACCGCAGTGCTGATGGCGGCAATCAGCATCGAGCGGCGGTGTTCACGCTTTTCGCGCAGTTGACGACGCGAAAGGCCCGCTTCGGTGCCTGCACGTGCCGACACCGATTGGTTTTTCGAAGGTTCCACCTGTGCTTACTTGATCACAGGAACACCGGTTGCTTCTTGCAGCCAGTCAGCCTCAATCGCGGCAAGGGTGCCGTCATCAACCATGGCAGCAATCGCCGCGTTGGCACAATCGCGCAGGGCATTGCCCTCTTCAAATACCAGGCCAAGCTGGTCGGGGTTCTCACCGCCGGTCGAGAACTGGCCCAGGACCACACCGTCGTCCAGCAGGACTGCGGCGGTGAACAGGGCCGAGGGCAGGTCCAGCATGATCGCATCCACCTGATTGGCCTTCAGCGCCTCGACCGAATCGGCAACGTCATTGTAAAGCAGCATCGAGGCTTCCGGCGCCACCAATTCCTGGATCATCGCCGGGGCGGTGGTGCTTTCCACGGCGCCCCACTTCAGGGTTTTCAGCGATTCGATTGTCGCCATGGCACCCGCTTCTTTGGTCGGGGCCCGCACGACCACCGACTGCGCGGCCGTGTAATACGGGGTCGAAAAATCGATGAATTTGTCACGATCCTCGGTGATCGAATATTGCTGGAGGTTAAAATCGTAATCCTTGGCACCCGGCTGAATCGCCTGGTCAAAAGTGGTGCGGACCCATTGCACCGCGTCGCCTTCAAAGCCCATGCGCTTGGCGATTTCCAAGGCCACAGCGGCCTCAAAGCCCTTGCCCGAAGCCGGATCGTCATCAATCACCCAGGGAAAATAGGCCGGGTTGCCGGTGGCGATGGTCAAAACACCGTCCTGCAATGTCTTGCCCGCCGCGCATTCGCCAGCCGCAATCGCACTGGTTGCCATACCGCCCATCACAAAGGCCGTCAGACCAGCTTTAATGAATGTTTTCATGTTTCCCTCCTTGCAAAAACCACGCGGCACATCGGCCCAAGGCCGGTTTGCCTGCGTAAAGCCACAGTGACTCGCGACACACCTTGCCCCACTTCTCCTAGGGAATCCAGCGATCCAACGGGTATTTTCGCGGAATGAATTGACAATCCCCACAGATATTTTAAGCATAAAGTAATTTTGCATGTATAAAGGCCCCTCATGACAGATTTTGCTGCCACCAAAGCCATGTTCCACCTACCGGAACACGTGATCTATCTCGATGGGAATTCCCTCGGCCCGCTACCGCGCGCTGCCGTTGCGCGGTTGGAAAAAACCGCGCGTGATGAATGGGGCGAGATGCTGATCACCGGCTGGAACAAGGCCGGGTGGATGGAGCAGCCCACCCGCATCGGCGACCGTATCGGCCACCTAATAGGCGCCGAGCCGGGCCATGTGGTCATGGGCGATACCCTGTCGATCAAGGTCTATCAGGCGCTGGCTTCGGCGCTTGAAATGCGCCCTGATCGGCGGGTGATCCTGTCCGACAACGGCAATTTCCCCACTGACCTCTATATGGCCGAGGGGCTGATTGCCTCGCTCGCGCGCCAACATCGGCTGGAAACTCCGCCACCCGAGGAGGTGATCAACCACCTCAACCGGGACGTTGCCGTCCTTATGCTGACCGAGGTCGATTATCGAACCGGGCGGCGTCACGATATGGCCGCCCTGACCCGTGCGGCCCACGACGCGGGCGCTTTGGTGATCTGGGATCTGGCCCATTCGGCGGGGGCGTTGCCGGTGCATTTGGCCGAGTGCAATGTCGATTTCGCCGTCGGCTGCACCTATAAATACCTGAACGGTGGCCCCGGGGCGCCTGCGTTCATCTATGTGGCCCCGCGCCATGCCGCGCAGGTACGCCCGGCGTTGTCCGGCTGGCTGGGACATGAAGCGCCTTTCGCCTTTGACCTCGATTACCGCCCCGGGAACGGCATCGAACGCATGCGCGTCGGCACCCCGCCGGTTCTGCAAATGGCCGCGCTGGAGGCGGCAATGGATATCTGGGATATGGTCGACATGGCCGATATCCGCGCCAAATCCATCGCCCTGTCCGACCGTTTCATCGCCGGGGTCGAAGCCACCTGCCCCGATCTGCGCCTTGCCTCGCCGCGAAACGGGTCAACCCGCGGCAGCCAGGTGTCGTTCCACTTTGGAAACGGTTATGCGGCCATGCAGGCGCTGATCGCGCGCGGCGTGATCGGCGATTTCCGCGCGCCGGACATTATGCGCTTTGGCTTCACCCCGCTGTTTATCGACGAAGCTGACGTCGACGCCGCCGTTGCCATCCTGGCGGACGTGATGAACAACCGCCTTTGGGATCGGCCTGAATATCACCAACGCGCACGGGTGACCTGATGGCTCAAATCGGTCTTCCCCTGTGCCGCCCAGCCGGGTGGATATCTGTCTGGCGCCAATTGTGCATGTGTGCCTGCCTGAATGGAAAAGGAATGTGGTTTCCCACCCACTCCCCCTTCCCACCCGTTTCAGGAGACAGAAAATGACCACCCCAATCAACCCCGCCGATGACGGCGCGCAAATGTCCTTTGACGGACGCATGTCCTATGGCGACTACCTGCATCTGGACGCGCTTTTGACCGCCCAGCACCCGCTGACCGACGCGCATGACGAAATGCTGTTCATCCTGCAGCACCAGACCAGCGAGCTTTGGATGCGTCTGGCCATTCACGAACTTGGCGCCGCGCGCACCGCACTTGCCAAAGGCGCCCCGCGCCACGCGTTCAAAATGCTGACCCGCATTGCCCGGATATTTGAGCAGCTTAACAACGCCTGGGATGTTCTGCGCACCATGACGCCTTCGGAATACACCATGTTTCGCGAAGCACTGGGGCAAAGCTCGGGCTTTCAATCGTGGCAATACCGGCTGATCGAATTCGCCGTGGGCAACCGTAATCCGGCAATGATCAAGCCCCACGAACACCGCCCGGAAATCGCCGAGCAGCTCCGCGCCGAACTGACCCGGCCCAGCCTTTACGACACCGCGCTGCGGGTGCTGCACGAGGCAGGCCACACGGTTCCCGACGCCATTCTCAACCGGGATGTCAGCCAGCCCTATCAGCCGGATGAGGGCGTCATCGAAGCATGGAGCCGTGTCTATCGCGACCCGGACGCAAACTGGGAACTTTACGAGCTGGCCGAGAAACTCGTTGATTTCGAGGACTATTTTCGCCGCTGGCGCTTCAACCATGTGACCACGGTAGAGCGCATTATCGGCTTTAAA
>CAYSBG010000169.1:0-5164 GCA_964429125.1 uncultured Aliiroseovarius sp. | reverse complement strand
CATGACAGATACGCCTGACCATCGGAAACAGAGCGGGCAAACCGGGCGCCAAAACGGACCCATTGCCCTAAATACAGGCAGGACCCAGAAAAAGGAGCAGACCATGTTCGACACCCGTCACACGATCCGCAATATCGACCCGGATATTTACCGCGAAGCGCGTATCCATGCCGTCAGCAACGATCTGACCCTCGGCCAGATTGTGACCGAAGCCATCGCCGATTATTTGGGGATCGAGTATACCCAAGCCGAATCCGCCGAAGTCCGTGGCCGGGAATTCACCCGGTTCGGGTAAGGGAAATTCTGCTGTCCTGAAGTATTTCAAGTTTATGTTGAGGTACAACATGAACCGGAAACCTCCAGGACATCAAAAGGTTCCGTGCGCCCCTAAAGAATACCGTGATTCATTCATATTTTGACGTGCTTTGTTACCTGAGATCAGCTCCGCCGCTCGGGTAAGCGCGTCACGTTCTTCTTCCTTAATCGATATTTCTCTTTCAATACGCTGGTAAAATTCCAAGAACGCAGTGTTTTCCATGGTAAGATATGCCAGTTTTTCCAGTTTCCTTTTCAAATTTTCAATTTCTTTTTCTACTTCATCAATATTACTCAATTTTCAGGCCTCATTCACAATTCTTCTTGTGCCTGAGACCTCCCCAAGCTGGTCGTATCCGGACCTCCCGGGACCAATTAATTAGGAGATATTAGAAAATATTTTATTTTCCAGGTATTTTTAGGTTTTTTTTAAAAAAATAGAGGCGGAGAATAAAATTGGCTATTGGGGGTCATCGGAAAATTGCCTTGAAGCCCATTACCCGATACCCTGGCCAAGGCCGACTTGCTGGCAAGGATGAGAAATGCAATCCTGTTTTGAAGAGCTGACCCGACGCAACGCGATCCGATTGGCGGCGGCATTGCCACCGCTGGATATACCCCGGCTTTATGGCGCGGAGAAGCGGCGCCGAGCAATGATGGTGTATGAGGCACGCTTGCGGCCATATCTGGAAGCAACACTTGCGGCACAGCCCACAGGCTCAGGCATGGGCGCGCGGATGGCCCGCAGGCTGCGCGCCAGACAGATCGCCGAGCAGCTCCTGTATGTTCAAACCGGGACACGCCGCCCGGATTAATGCAATCAGCCGAGGGATGTATCGTGGCAATAAACTGAAATGCCCGCAAGATTTGATGGCGTGGGCGCGTCAAACCCAATTTGCGCCTCAGCAGAATCTCGAAACGTTTTACTGAAATCTACAGCGCGACCAACGCGATCGCTTGTGCCAGTTCATCCAGGGACAGCTTGCCATAGCGTTCTCGGTGAAAGGCATGGCCGAAAAGTTCGGCGCGTAGCCGGTCGTCAATTCCGGCCCGGCGCAATCGGTCTTCAAATCCGTGGCGGATCGAATACACCACATGGTCGGGGGTTTCCATGAGGTTATTGGCGCGCAAGAACTTGTTTAAGGTCGCGGAGAGTCCGGGTTTGTCACGGTATTGTGGGAACCCGCCTGGAAATTCCTTGAGCGCATTGAGGGAACACCCCGCAAGCGGAATGACCCGCTCTGCATTGTCCGATTTCAATTGACGCCCATCCGCGGTAATTCGGATGTAAGGGATGCTCTGGCCCAGACAAATATGGCCCTGTTTCAGGTTGGCGATCTCGCTGGGGCGGGCGCCGGTATTGATCAACGCCAGCAAGATCGCCCGCGCTTGCGTATTCAATCCAGCGAGGGCCCCGGGGGCCAGGATGCGCTCTTGCAGCCAGGCCCGGGAAAAAGCCGGGCGGGTATGGTGTTTCTTCTCTTTCAAGGACAGACCCGATAGTGGCAGGTCCAGTCCAAGCTGTTTCAATTCATTCACATTCTTCAGGACTTTGCCCAAATGGATCAAATCCTTGTTGGCAGAGTTTTGGCTCAATCCTTCTTTCTCGATGCGCTCAACCCACCACGCACGAAAGCGCAGCATGTCAGCGCGGCGGATCTCATCAATGGCTTTGTCGCCAACAACGGATATGAAATTGTTCACGGCCTTTATGAGGGGATTTCGCCAGCGCCGTATCTGATCCGGGGATTTGCCCAGAATCTGGTCCCGAGATACTTCCCAGAAAGCTTCCAGGGCTTGCGACAGCGTCATCTTTGGCGCCCCGACAATGCCCAGCAGCGCCGAGGCCTCGGTGATATTGGGCACCCCGTCCGGTGAAGAAATTGCATCGAGCCGATCCAATAATTCCTGCGTCGGGCCTTTCAGCAAATCCTCTTTCGACACATATAAAATCCTTTTTTGTGCGGCAATCCTTGTGGCTGCAAGATAACGCAGCTGCGCATCTTGGCTTTTCCGTCCAGCAAAGCTTGCCAATGGGCGACCATTTCCTGCCAGACCTGCTCTGCTTTGCTGCGTGCCACATTGCGGAAATCCGTATGCAGCGATATCCAAACCTCGCGACGCGTCTCGACATCCGCAAAAACCACCGGCACCCGGCGGCGCAATGACCAATTGCCATTTCGTAAAACAAGATGATCCATAATAGGCGCCAATGCTATTTTCCCGATGGATTGAGCATAGCAACATACTGATTGTGTAGCAAAAAGTGTCGCAAAAATTGTCGATTTTGCAAGAAAGATGAGGGGATGCTCATTACAAACAAATTGTAACAAACAAATTGTAACAAACAAATTGTAAGTATTTGTTATTATTGATATAATATTCATACTTTACAAACTATATCTGGCGGAGGAGGTGGGATTCGAACCCACGGTAGGCGTTAACCCACGCCGGTTTTCAAGACCGGTGCATTCGACCACTCTGCCACTCCTCCGGCGGGGCAGCGATAGACTGGTTCAGCCGATTCTGGAAGGAAAACATTTTTCTGCCTTTTCACGCTGAAATCTGCCTAATCACAGCTCTGCCCTTTTCAGCGCACGCGCCAGCCGTTAACATGCCCCAAAGCGGGGCGAAACCCGCATGTTTGGGCATTGGCAGGCGGTGCTTGCGCAGAAACAAGGGGCATTTCATGGGTTTTCCTACCGGAACGCGGGCGGTGGTTTTGCTGGGAGGCGCACTGCTTCTGAGCGGGTGCGAAAACGCAAGCCTTCCGGGTTTTCTGCAACGCAACAATTCTGACCAGGCGCCTTCGGCGCAAGCCGGATCAACCCGCCTGGTCGAGCGGGACGTCGAAGCACCTGAAGTGTTTCAGAAGACCGAAACCGGCCTGTGGGACGGGCGCCCGTCTCTTGGCGGCGTCTGGATTGCGCATCCCGATGTTGGAGACCCCGAGCGGGTGATCATCCGCAACGAAGACAACGGAAAATTCGTTATCGGCGCGTTGTTCCGGCGCGAACGTGAAGTGCCGGGACCAAAATTTCAGGCCTCCAGTGACGCCGCCGATGCCCTTGGCCTGCTTGCCGGACAACCGGCCCGTTTAAGCGTCACAGCGTTGCGCCGGGAAGAAGTGGGCACCCCTCCTGCCAGCGGCACCGAAACGCTGCCCGCCGCCGGCGCCGTGGCCGAAACCACCCTTGACGACCCGATCGCTGCCGCCGCCGCCGCACTGGATGCTGCCGAGGGCATCACACCGGCGGCCACGCCACGCGCACCGGCGCCCGCACCCAGTGGCGCGTTAAGCAAACCGTTCATCCAGATCGGTATTTTCAATGTCGAGCAGAACGCCAAAAATACCGCTGCGGCCATGCGTGGCGCCAACATGGATGTGCGCATCATCCCCGGGACATCTTCGGGAAAGCAATTCTGGCGTGTGGTCGTTGGCCCGGCAGCAACCAGCAACGAGCGTGCTGCATTGCTAAAGAAAATCAAGGCTTTGGGTTTCTCCGACGCCTATTATGTCACCAATTGAGCTTGAAAAGGGAGACAGAATGCGCCTGCCAACTATCCGACTGGCCCCGATTGTCGCCGTTATTCTGGCGCTGGCGGCCGTACCTGCGCACGCCTTTGAAACCCGTGCCCGCGCGGCAATCATCTATGATGTCACCACCGATTCCGTACTCTACGAAAAACAGGCGGATGTAGCATTGCCGCCTGCATCAATGTCCAAACTGATGACCCTGAACATGTTGTTCGAGGCCTTGGCAGACGGGCGCATGACCCTTGAGACCCGACTGCGGGTCTCGGCCCGGGCCGCAGCAATGGGTGGCTCTTCGATGTTTCTCAACACCTCGGACCGGCCGACGGTCGATGAGTTGATCCAGGGCATCATCGTGCTTTCGGGCAATGACGCCTGCGTGGTCATTGCCGAGGCGCTGGCGGGCACCGAAGACGCCTTTGCCCGCATGATGAACGACCGCGCACAGGCCTTGGGCATGGTCAATTCCAGCTTTGGTAATTCCTCGGGCTGGCCGGACCCGCGCCAACGCATGTCGGTGCGCGATCTGGCCTTTCTTGCGACCCGGCTGATCACGGAATTCCCGCAATATTACCATTACTTCAGCCAACCGGAATTTCCCTTTGACGGACGCACCCCGGACAACCGTTTCAATCGCAACCCGCTGCTCAAGCTGGGGATCGGGGCGGACGGGATGAAAACCGGCCACACCCAAGAGGCCGGCTATGGCTTGGTCGGCTCGGCGCGGCAGGGAAATCGCCGGGTGGTGCTGGTGTTTTCCGGAACCGACAGCAAGGCTGCGCGCGCCGAAGAGGGCGAAGCGATGATCAACTGGGCGTTTCGCCAGTTTGCCATGCGCAACGTGGTCAAGGCCGGGGCCGAAGTGGCCCGTGTGCCGGTATGGCTGGGCGATGCCGCGGATGTGGCCTTGGTCCCGGCCGAAGATATCACCCTGTTGATCCCGGCCCTGCAACGGGATGGCGTCACCGCCGAAATCACTTGGCAAGGCCCGGTTCGCGCGCCGATCACCGCTGGCCAGGAACTGGCCCGCATGGTGATAAAACGCACCGACCTGCCCGATACCGAAGTGGCGCTGGTTGCCGCCAATGCGGTTGGCGAGGCCGGGTTCAAAGACCGTCTGCTGGTGGCCTTTGCCAAGGTGCGCGATATGGTCATGGGCGACGACGCGCCGCTGACCAACTAGCCCGGCACCGCGATGTTCATTACCTTCGAGGGGATTGACGGATCGGGCAAGACCACCCAAGCCCGGCTGCTGGCAGAGGTGTTGGAACGTGCTGGGCGTCAGGTTGTCCGGACCCGCGAACCCGGTGGCAG
>CAYSBG010000168.1:0-5175 GCA_964429125.1 uncultured Aliiroseovarius sp. | reverse complement strand
CATTGTGAGCGGGTGCATTGCTTCGTCCAGGCGCAGACCCTCACGCGAGGGCCAGTCAAGGCGATTGGTTTTCTGCATCGGCATCTCTTCGGGACGTACCAGTGTTTCAAAGGCAACGTATTTGGCGCCAGGCTGCACGCCAACCTGATCCAGCAATTGGTTCAACTCAAAGCCAACCCAGGGGACCACCATCGACCATGCCTCGACACAGCGCAAACGATAAATGCGTTCCTCCATCGCTTTGCCTTTGAGGATATCCGCGAGGTCATAATTGCCGGGCTTGTCGACCATGCCGGCGATCTCAACCGACCACGGGTCGGTGGTCAGCTTGTGGGCGTATTTCGGGGCGTCGCCTTTGGAGAACCCGAATTCGTAGAAATTCGTGTAGCCAGTGATGTCATCCAGATCGTTGATATCGGCATCGGTGTCATAACGGCTGGCCGCAAAGGAGGGGCCAGCAAAGCTGCCCAGGGCCGCCCCGCTTGCTGCTGCCATGATCTGGCGCCGGTTCAGGTATTCCGCCCGTGGGGTTACGTCGGAATACTTCAGGTCGCTTTTGAAAGCCATGTGTTGTGTCTCCTCGCGTTTCTGAACCCTGACTTAATGGCAGGCACGGCCAAAGCCAAAGCACAACAATTCACGAATATGTTGACCCACTGTAACGTTTGAGCAGATCAGCCCGGCGCCGGGGATTGTGACGGGAACATTTCATTCATTGGGATCGAGCAGCCATTGGGCTGAACCAGCCGCACATGGCGCCGCCGCATAAGGCGGGGTTCGCCGACGCCGACGGAATGGGCGATGGTCTCGACCTCGTGGGACAGGCAGTTGGCGTAGGCGGCAACGCTTTTGCACCGGTCCTCGGGAACCAACCCCTGATGCAGGCGGGGATCGTGGGTGGTGATACCGGTGGGGCAGGTATTGCGGTTGCATTTCAGGGCCTGAATGCAGCCCAGCGCAAACATGAAGCCCCGTGCGCTGACGGTAAAGTCGGCCCCGGCACAAAGCGCCCAGGCAACATCGCCAGGATTGACCATTTTGCCCGAGGCAATGAGTCGGATGCGGTCCTTGAGACCAGCGCCATCGCGCAGGTCGGCAACCATCGGCAAAGCCTCGCGGATCGGCAGGCCAACGAGGTCGATCAGCGGCATGGGGGCGGCGCCCGTGCCCCCTTCGCCGCCGTCGATGGTGATAAAGTCCGGGGCGCTATCCGGGCCGCGGTCGGCAATTACCGCAAACAGGTCTTCAAACGCGCTGCGCGCGCCAACCACGGTTTTGAAGCCGACCGGCTTGCCGGTGACCGCGCGGATATGGTCCAGCAGATCCAGCAGGTCGCCCCAATCGTCCACTTCCTCGTGCCGGTTCGGAGAGATTGACGCCTCGCCTTCGGGGATGCCGCGAATGGCGGCAATTTCGGCCGAGACCTTGGCGGCGGGCAGGATACCGCCTTTGCCAGGCTTGGCCCCTTGGGCCAGTTTCAACTCGAACATCCGTACCTGTTCATGGGCGGCAATCTCGCGCAGCTTGTCATCGGACAGGTGCCCATCCGGGCCACGCACCCCGTATTTGGCGGTGCCAATCTGAAACACGATGTCGGCGCCTCCTTCCAGGTGGTAAGGCGACAGTCCCCCCTCGCCGGTATTCATCCAGATGCCTGCCTGTTTAGCGCCCATCGACAGGGCGGTAACGGCAGGGCGCGACAGGGCGCCAAAGCTCATACCAGAGATGTTGACAATCGAAGGCGCGTCGTAGGGCGTTCGGGCCGAGGCGCCAATACGCAAGGGCTGGGTTTTGGCGTATTGATCATGCAACGGCGGGAAGGCCGCGTTGACGAATATTGGCGTGCCAATGACATTCAGGTTTCGGGTCGAACCAAAGGCAACTGTATTGCCCTTGCCTGCTCCCGCGCGCTCAATCCAGTCGCGTTGTGCCCTGTTGAACGGCAGTTCTTCGCGGTCCATGGCAAAGAAGTATTGGCGAAAAAATTCACCCAGCGAGGTGAACAACCCGCGAAATCTTCCGATCACCGGGTAATTGCGCCGCACTGCGTCGTGGGTCTGCAGGCGGTCGAGGAAAAACAAGACAACCACCAGCGCAAGGATCACGCCAATCACTACGACAAACGCCAGCGACAAATATTCCAGAACCCAGATCATACCTTACTCCCTAAACGATCCGCCAAGATATGATCCAAGGGCTGGTTGAGCTCAAATGAAATCGACGTGTGGACCACGCGGCATGCGGGTGATGGCAAGCATCGGCCAGGGTCAGGCGGCTTTCTTTGCCTTCGGTTTGCTTTTGCGCGCGGGGCTTTTCTTCGCCGTCGCCTTCCTTTTGCTCTTGGCGGTTTTTTGCGCCTTGGGCAACAGCAGATGGTTCTTGTTCAGCCGGTAGCGTTGTACCGTATCGGCCAGATCATACCCCGCTTTGTCAGCCCACTCCATGAAGGCCTCTTCATTTTCATTATCAACCTCGACTAGCAGGATCGGTTTGTGCTTTTCGATGACTTCGGAAAGCCCGCCAAGGACGCCCATCTCCATGCCTTCGACGTCAATCTTGATCAACGCCGGTTTTTCCTCTGCAAGAAGTGTATCGCCACGGAACACTTGCAGCTTGCCTTTGCCCGAAAGCATCTTGGCCCCGCCCAGGTTACGCGCGCGCTTTTCCATGGCGAAACCACCTTCTTCGGTGTCGGAGAGGCCAACGCCAAGGCGGCTGAGATCAAAGATATCTTCAAGCCCATTTACCAGCACGTTCTGCACCAGCAAGCGCCAAGCCTTGGGATTTGGTTCGAACGGAATCACCTTGTCGGCGTCCAGAAACAACGCGGCATAGAGGCCGTGGTTGCCAACATTGGCGCCGATATCAACAAAGGTGCCACCCTTGGGAAAAACCTCAATCAGTTTGCCAAGCTCCTTAGCCTCGTAAAACTGGCCGCGCCGATGGTTGCGTTGAATTGGGTCATTTTCCATATTGGTGCAGAAAATGACTTTACGGTCATTAATCCGCGCATGGGTCAGCTCCAGTCGGATTGATTGCACCGGACGGCCCAAACGCAGCCGTTTAAGAATCTTTTTCACCCGAGGGGTCATGCTCGCCTCCCTTTTTTGTTGTCGTTAACATGCAGGGTAATGCCAGTGGGGACAAGAAAAACCCGCGCTAATTCATAAACCCAGGCGCAAAAAAGTAGAATGCATAGCCGACAAACAGGGCTGGCAGGCTGGTATAAAGCGTGGCGATCAGTGCGGCGCGCGGGTTGAGTGCAATCGCCGGGAACAGAGCGTCGCCATCATTGGAGATGGCATTCGCCACCAAAGCCGAGAACGGAACCAAGCCATTCAGGTACATTGTCGCCACCAGAATTTGCGGGCCACAACCGGGGATAAAGCCAATCAAGGTACCGATCAGCGGCATGGCCACGGCAACGGTTGCAAACATCACTGCCAGGTCAAAGCCTGAGAAGGTCTCGACATACCCATAGGCCAGATAGGCGCCAAGAACCCAGATGGTGATAAAGGCGGTTTCTTCGGTGACCCGTGTTAAAGGCGCGTCTTTTGGATTCGAAACCGCCTGCATCGGAGAAACCATCCAGATAACCAGAATGAGCGCCATGCCAACAAGGGCAATACTCATGCCAAGGTTGGTGAGCATCGGCCCGGGCACCACCTGAAACGCATCCATAAGGCCAAGCGCCAGTCCGGGAACTGCGACGGCACCAAAAACCACGTCACGCCGCCGCAACGGCCCGATACGCGGGCCAAGGTCACACGTGGCGCCAATGCGTCCGGGAATATGTTTGGTGTGCAGCTTGTCAACCAGCAGGCCGGTGATAATGCCAGCGACCAGTGACACCGGCATCAACACCGCAGCGGCCAGCGGTTTGGTGGCTATCAACAGGAACGCTGCATCGCCCATTGTCCCGGTCAGCGCCGCGACCAACGCGCCGAGGGTGACATTACCCGAGGAATAGGCCGAGGTAACCACAATTGCCCCGGCACAGCCCGGCGACATACCGAGCAGCGCGGCGATGGGGATCTGTGCGCGTTTGCGATTGCGCAGATAGGCGCCGAGGTCAAAGTCAAAAACCCGCTCACCGCCATAAACCAGCAGCAATGTCGCGGCGACAAACACCGAAACCCCAACATAAGCATCGTGCATCAGGCTCCGAGTCACCGCGCCGACCTGCCCCGGCACAAGCGCCAGAATCACCAGCAACAAAACAAGGCCCACGCGCATTGGATTGGGTACAGCAAGGTGGCGACGGGGCGGTGCGGCAAGGTTGGCGTTGTGCATAAGAACGCTCTTGAGTTATTTCTGACTATTTCACTAAGCTAATAGAGCTATTGAGAATCAGTTGCAAGAAGCCATGCCGCGACAAAACCGCCCCGCCCGTTCTTCAACAGGCGGGGCGTTGATGCGCAGGATGCGGAAGATTTACGCCGCCGCTTCGTCCAGATTTTCGTCGTCTGAGCCGGGGCCACGGCGCGAGGTAATATCCAGCTGATCCTCGCCCGCTGTCACTGTGAGGATGTCCCCATCCATCACTTCGCCCGCCAAGATCAGTTCGGCTAGTTCATCCTGAAGCTCGCGCTGGATCACCCGTTTCAGAGGCCGGGCGCCGAAAACCGGGTCATAGCCCTTATCGCCCAACCAGGTGCGAGCGCTATCATCCAGCTCAAGCGTGATGTTGCGCTTGGCCAGACGTTTGGCCAGCAGGCCGACCTGAATATCGACGATACCGTTCATATCTTCGCGCGAAAGGCGGTCGAAGATGATAATCTCGTCCAGCCGGTTAAGGAACTCGGGCCGAAAATGGCTGCGCACGGCATTCATCACGTCGGCCTTGGCCTCGGTAGAATCGGATCCCTCAGGCAGTTGGCTAAGCGCCTGGCTACCCAAGTTTGAGGTCAGGATGATCAGCGTTTGTTTGAAGTCAACAGTCCGGCCCTGACCATCGGTCAGCACCCCATCATCCAACACCTGCAACAGCACGTTGAACACGTCAGGGTGGGCCTTTTCAACCTCGTCAAACAGGATCACCTGGTAGGGCCGACGCCGCACCGCTTCGGTCAGCACGCCGCCCTCGTCATAACCGACATAGCCCGGAGGCGCCCCGATCAGACGTGCGACCGAATGCTTCTCCATGAACTCGGACATATCAATGCGCACCATGGC
>CAYSBG010000167.1:0-5216 GCA_964429125.1 uncultured Aliiroseovarius sp. | reverse complement strand
GAGTATGCCCGGACCCAGAACCCAACCCGTGAAGCGCTGGAGCGCCGTGTCGCCCGCTTTCGGCCGGACGGGATTGATCCCGATCTGCTCGATGAAACGGTGCGTCGCACCCTCGGATATGCCAGAGATGGCGATCTTGTCATTGCCGAGTGACGGGAGCGCTGATAAACCCCGGAAAAGCTCGGCGCGGGTCGGCCATCATCTATATTCGTACTGGTAAAACAAAGGCTTTGGTATTACTGATGAGGCCCGGCAGGGGCGAACCAGGACAGTTTGCTACGAGCCTTGAACCCGTCCGGTATCGCACTATGAGGAGGCCCATGGCGCGCAACGCTAAAACGAACAGGTCGGCACGCAAGACCGCCTCTGCAACCGCATCCAAGGCCGCGGGCAAAAGGGCTAAAAGCGCCGGCCGCGCGTCTGCCAAAGGGCGCAGGACGCAGGCGCCCAAAGGGCCCGACCGGTTGCAGCTTTATCGCAACATGCTGCTGATCCGGCGCTTCGAAGAACGGGCCGGCCAGCTTTACGGCATGGGCCAGATCGGCGGTTTCTGTCACCTCTACATCGGTGAGGAAGCGGTGGTCGTGGGCGCCCGGGCGGCCATGGATGATCAGGACACCATGATCACCGGCTATCGTGAGCACGGGCATATGTTGGCCGCCGGTGTCGATCCGCGGCTGGTGATGGCCGAATTGATGGGCCGCAGCACCGGGATATCCAAGGGCAAGGGCGGATCCATGCACATGTTTGCGCCGGATAAGCGCTTCTACGGCGGCCATGGCATTGTCGGGGCGCCGGTGCCGCTTGGGACGGGGCTCGCCTTTGCCCACCGCTACCGGGGATCACGTGCCGTCAGCGTCACGTTTTTTGGCGATGGCGCGGCCAATCAGGGCCAGGTGTACGAGAGCTTCAACATGGCCGAGCTGTGGCAGCTACCTGTAGTCTATGTAATTGAAAACAATCAATATGCCATGGGAACTGCGCTCAAGCGCGCCTCCTCCACACCGGAGCTTTTCACCCGTGGCGCCGCCTTCAATATCCCGGGCGAATCTGTCGATGGCATGGACGTTCTAGCGGTGAAAGAAGCCGGGGGGCGGGCCGCAGAGTTCTGCCGCGCAGGCAAAGGCCCGTATATTCTGGAAATGAAAACCTATCGCTATCGCGGCCATTCCATGTCGGATCCGGCCAAATACCGCACCCGCGAAGAGGTGCAGAAGGTCCGCTCGGAACGCGACGCCATCGACCATGTGCGCGAATTGCTGATGACCGGCAAACATGCCAGCGAGGACGACCTCAAGGCCATCGACAAGGACATCAAGGCCATCGTCAACGAGGCCGCAGATTTTGCGCGCGTTAGCCCGGAGCCGGATTTGGCCGAGCTTTGGACAGACATCTATGCAGACACCCAAGCGGGGGAAAAATAATGGCGATCGAAATTCTCATGCCCGCGCTGAGCCCGACCATGGAAGAGGGCAAATTGGCAAAATGGCTGGTCAGGGAAGGCGATGAAGTTGCCTCCGGTGACATCCTTGCAGAGATTGAAACCGACAAGGCGGTGATGGAGTTCGAAGCGGTCGAAGAGGGCCGGATTGGCAAATTGCTGGTGGCCGAGGGCGCCGAGGCCGTGCCGGTCAACACGCCGATTGCCCTGTTGCTGGAAGAGGGCGACGCCGATGATGCCAGCCCGGACACGACGCCAGAAACTGCGCCAGAATCCACGCCTGTGCCAGAACAAGCCCCCGCAACAGCCGCCCCTATTGCCCCCAACCCCGCTGAACACGTGGCGGTGATCACTCCAGATGACCCGGAAATTCCTGCGGGCACCGAGATGAAGCCAACCACCGTGCGCGAAGCCCTGCGTGACGCCATGAGCGAGGAAATGCGCGCCGACGGCGACGTTTTTCTGATGGGCGAAGAGGTGGCGCAATACCAGGGCGCCTACAAGGTCAGCCAGGGCATGCTCGATGAATTCGGCGCCCGCCGGATCATCGACACGCCGATTACCGAGATGGGTTTCACCGGGCTTGCGGTTGGCGCGGCATTCGCCGGCCTGCGCCCGGTGGTCGAGTTCATGACCTTTAACTTCGCCATGCAGGCCATTGATCATATTATCAATTCTGCCGCCAAGACCCGATATATGTCTGGTGGCCAAATGACCTGTCCTATTGTATTTCGCGGCGCCAATGGCGCGGCGGCGCGCGTCGGGGCGCAGCATAGCCAGGATTTCGCCGCGTGGTATGCGCAGGTCCCCGGCCTGTGGGTGGCGCAGCCGTATTCAGCGGCCGACGCCAAGGGCCTTTTGAAAACCGCAATTCGCAGCGATAACCCGGTGGTCTTCCTGGAAAACGAGCTGATTTATGGCGAGGCTTTTGCGGTGCCGCAGCTGGATGACTACGCCATCCCCTTCGGCAAGGCGCGGATCTGGCGCGAGGGGGCGGACGTCACTCTGGTCAGCTTTGGCATAGGCATGAAATGGACGCTTGAGGCCGCCGACGCATTAGCCGAGCAGGGTATTTCCGCCGAGGTGATTGACCTGCGGACCCTGCGGCCGATGGACACGGATGCAATTATACGAAGCGTCCAGAAAACCAACAGATGCGTGACCATTGAAGAAGGATGGCCCGTTGCCTCGATCGGCAACCACATCTCGGCCGTCTTGATGCAGGAGGCATTTGACCACCTCGACGCCCCGGTGATCAACATTACCGGAAAGGACGTGCCGATGCCCTATGCTGCCAACCTTGAAAACCACGCGTTGATCACCACCCAAGAGGTCGTCGACGCCGCCCGCGCCGTCACCTACAGGTAGGAGAGAAAGATGCCTCTAGAGATCCTCATGCCCGCGCTTTCTCCGACCATGGAGGAAGGCAAACTGGCAAAATGGCTGGTCAAGGAAGGCGATCGCGTTGCCGCCGGCGACTTGCTGGCGGAAATCGAAACCGACAAGGCGGTCATGGAATTCGAAGCCGTGGACGAAGGTATAATCGGCGCAATTCTGGTCGCCGAGGGAACCGAAGCCGTGGCCGTCAACACGCCGATTGCCGTGCTGCTGGAAGAAGGCGAAGATGGCGCCGACTACACGCCGGGCACGCCCGCACCAACGGCCGCCAATCCGCCGGAGGAGGCGCAAGCCCAGCCGGTGAAGGCGCCGAATTCCCCCCAACAGGCCGGTGCGCCAGCCTCTGCCCAAGCCACCCCCGCCCAAGCCCCGACGAACCAACGTGTTTTCGCCTCTCCCCTGGCGCGCCGCATCGCCGCGGACAAAGGGGTCGACCTGACGCAGGTCTCAGGCTCCGGCCCCAATGGCCGCATTGTCAAAGCCGATGTCAAGGGCGCGATAGCCCAGCCATCCAAGCCGTCCCCCGCCCCGGCGGCCCCGGTCGTGGCAGCTCCGGCCCCGGTCGAAGCCAGCGCCATTGCCCGCATGTATGAAGGGCGCGAATACGCGGAAATCCCGCTCGATGGGATGCGCAGGACCATCGCCGCCCGCCTGAGCGAGGCCAAGCAGACCATTCCGCATTTCTACCTGCGGCGCGACATTCAACTGGACGCGTTATTGAAATTCCGCGCCGAACTGAACGCAGGGCTGGCGGCGCGTGACATCAAGCTGAGCGTCAATGATTTCCTGATCAAGGCCTGCGCCCTGGCCTTGCAGGAGGTCCCCGATGCCAATGCGGTCTGGGCCGGTGATCGCCTGCTGCGCCTTTCCCCTTCTGACGTGGCGGTGGCCGTGGCGGTGGAGGGCGGCCTGTTCACGCCCGTCTTGCAGGACGCTGAAAAGAAAACACTTTCCGCGCTTTCTTCGGAGATGAAAGACCTGGCCACGCGGGCGCGATCACGGCGCTTGGCACCGCATGAATACCAGGGCGGCAGCTTTGCCATCTCTAATCTTGGCATGTTCGGCATCGACAATTTCGATGCGGTGATCAACCCGCCACATGGCTCGATCCTGGCGGTTGGCGCCGGGGTGAAAAAGCCCGTGGTGACAGCCGACGGAACGCTGGGCGTGGCGACAGTAATGAGCGTTACGCTTTCCTGCGACCATCGGGTGATTGACGGCGCGCTTGGGGCCGAATTCCTCAACGCAATCAAGAACAACCTGGAAAACCCACTGGTGATGCTGGCCTGAAGCATCTGGCAGCGCTTTCGCCGTGCTGACGCACGGCGACCGGGGCGAGGGGGCCAGCCCCCTCGCGCTCCCCCGGGATTTTCCAAACAAAAGAAGGGCGCGTCAGCCCTCGCAATCCAGCGTCTGGTCCATTTTCGTCGACGGGTGGGCGCATCCGGCCGCGCCAACCACTTTGGCCGGAACCCCGGCGACGGTGGTGGCGGGCGGCACGTCTTTCAATACCACCGACCCGGCGGCAATCCGCGAGCAGCAGCCGATCTCGATATTGCCCAAAACCTTGGCCCCGGCGCCAATCAACACTTCGTTGCCAATCGTGGGATGCCGTTTTTCATCGTCCTTGCCGGTACCGCCAAGGGTCACCGAATGCAGCATCGACACATTGTCGCCGACCACAGCAGTTTCGCCGATAACGATCGAATGGGCGTGGTCGATCATGATGCCCTTGCCCACACGTGCCCCCGGGTGGATATCGGTGCCATAAATCTCGCTGGAACGCATTTGCAGAAAATACGCCAGATCCTTGCGCCCCTCTTTCCACAGCCAATGGGCAACCCTGTACGCCTGCATGGCCTGAAACCCTTTGAAATACAGGATCGGCTGCAAAAGCCGATGACACGCGGGGTCGCGTTCCAGCACGGCCATCAAATCGGCGCGCGCCGCTTCGCCCAGGCCAGGGTCTGCGGCAAATGCCGCATCGGCAATATCGCGCAAAATGACCTGGCTCATCTCGTTGGAACTCAGCTTGGCGGCAATCCGGTAGGTCAGCGCACATTCCAGGCTCTTGTGGTGAAGAATACAGGCATGGACAAACCCGCCCAGCATTGGTTCATCGCTGACCGCTTCTTCGGCCTCGCGACTCACCCGGCTCCAGACCGGGTCCACCTCCTGAATTTTCACATGTGTATCGGCCATGTCGCCCTCCTGTTTGCCGCTCAAGTCTATAACAGATAGGATCGCGGCGCCAATCGATAAGCCGTGATGGGGGGTATCTCGCCTGTGAATGACCAGAAACTGACACATTTCCGTGACCGCTTGCGCGCCGAATTGGCCGCGTTGCAAAAGGAGGACGCGCTGGGGCATCAGGCAC
>CAYSBG010000166.1:0-5229 GCA_964429125.1 uncultured Aliiroseovarius sp. | reverse complement strand
CGATATCTATCTGATTGACGAAGGCATGCCCAACACCACTGACGCCGAATTCAACCGCAAGGCCGGCGACGTGCTGCGCCAACGGCTGGAAACCGCGACCGTAATCATCGTTTCGCATCAGGCGAAAACGTTGGAAAAGTTCTGCCGCTCGGCGGCCGTACTGAAAGACGGTCAGTTCTACATGTTTGACACCTTGGAAGAGGCTAAGCAACTTTATGACTACGAAACCCAGGGTTAAGAAATTCCGCGTCAGGCGGTCTCCTTCGACCAGTGCCGCGCCCGTCGCCGGGGCGGATGCAGCCGCGCGTACGGCCCAACCGCCCAGACGGCCGCGTCAGCTTAACGCGATGGAAGAGGCCGCCCTTGAAGCCCAGGAAGACGGATTTGGCGCCGAACAATTTCCCACCGCGGCAAAAGCAGCGCCCGGGCGAACAACCAAGTCGGATCAGGTCAGTGCGGCGCCGTCGCCCGAAGAGGAGCTGGCGGCAATTCGCAAAGAGGGCCTGACCGGACGCCAATTGCGTATGGCGCGCCGCGTGGCGGCCAAGCATGGATTGCCGGCAACATCCGACTACGATGCTGTGCGTCTTCTTCGCCGCGCGGGGATCGACCCGTTTCAACGTTCAACCATGCTCGAACTGGTCTCGGCCGAAGGGGAAAAACCCGGCGGAGCAGCTGGTGCCAAGAACCAATTGCCCCAGGTCGTCGATGACAAACCGCAATTGCCTTCCAAAGATGTGCTGGACGCCGCGTCGCGGGCCAAGTCGATTATGGATATCCAGCTCGACATCGCCAAACGCCGCCGTCGCAAGGTTTTGCTGCTGTTCACTCGGCTGGCATTTTTTGTGTTTCTGCCAACGTTCATGGCCGGATATTATTACTACCAAGTGGCGACGCCGATGTTCGCAACCAAATCCGAATTCGTTATTCAGAAGGCCGAAAGCAGCGGCGCGGGGGGGCTTGGCAGCCTGTTCTCGGGCTCCGGTCTGGCCACATCTCAGGATTCGATCACGGTTCAAAGCTTCCTGACGTCTCGCGATGCGATGATCCGCCTGGATGAAGAGGTTGGGTTCAAGACGCACTTTTCCAACCCCGAAATCGACGCGATTCAACGCCTGCCCGCCGGGGCCAGCAACGAAGAGGCATACCGGCTTTTCAAGCGAAACGTGAAGATCGGCTATGACCCGTCCGAAGGCATCATCAAGATGGAAGTGATCGCCGCCGACCCGGAGACCTCGGCGCGGTATTCAGAGGCTTTGATACGTTACGCCGAAGAACGGGTCGACAACCTGACCCAGCGCAAGCGCGAGGATCAGATGCAGGGCGCACGCGACAGTTATGCCGACGCCGAAGCAAAAATGCTCGCCGCGCAGCAAGAGGTGCTGCGTTTGCAAGAGCAAATGGGTGTGCTTGATGCGGGTAGTGAAGGCGCGTCGATCATGGGACAAGTTAACGGATTTGAAGTGCAATTGCTGGAAAAACAGCTGCAACTGGCCCAGCTTGAAGCGAACGCGCGCCCCAATCAGGCGCGGGTCGAGGGGGTCAAGGGCGACATTGCCCGGCTGGAAGATGTTATTGCTAGCTTGCGTGCCAAGCTGACGGAAAATACTGGCGGCAATGGTTCGATTGCGGCGATACAAGGCAAATTGGCGGTGGCGCAGACCAACATGGAAACCCGAATACTGCTGATGCAACAGGCGTTGCAACAACTGGAAACCGCACGGATCGAGGCCAACAAACAGACCCGCTATCTGGAACTGGGGGTCAAACCGGTGGCCCCGGACGAGGCCACTTATCCGCGTGCGTTCGAGAATACGATTCTGGCGTTTCTGATCTTTGCCGGTATTTATCTGATGTTCTCGCTGACCGCGTCTATCTTGCGGGAACAGATTTCCAGCTGAGGCCATACCCAAACCGACGTTTCGCCCCTTTTCCCTGCCCGGGCGCAGGGTTAAGGTGTGGCGATTCTTTTTGGGGCGTCACAAATGACCTTTATCCGGCTCGCGTTTCTACTCCTGTTCCTTGGCCTGCAAATTCCAACCACAGGCTATGCCCAGGACGGCACAATCAACACGGAAACCGGGGCAGCTCAGGTCGAGCAGGATGCGGCAATGGCGGTTAAGATCCGTGAAATCATTGGCGAGCTTGACGGTTACAAGGATGTGACCGTTGCGGTTTCCAATGGCATCGTTACCCTGCGCGGTACAACCGTTGACCCCTCCGGCAGCGATAAACTGTCCGATTTGGTTGGGCGTGTCGAAGGGGTTGTTGCGATCGAAAACGGCGTTTCGATCTCTACCGATATCGCCGAGCGCCTCAACCCGGCAATCACCCGCTTCATGGGGCGCCTGAAACAGGTGATTGCCTTTCTTCCGCTGGCATTGATAGGCATAGTTGCCTTTGCTCTTATTGTGTTTGTCGGCTTTTTCCTCGCCCGGCAAAGGCAGCCGTGGGACCGTCTTGCGCCAAACCCGTTCATCGCTGACATCTATCGAACGGTCATCCGTTTGGTGGCAATTTCCTTTGGTGTGGTGGTGGCGCTCGACATTCTCGGTGCCTCGGCGTTGCTGTCGACCATTCTGGGTGCCGCCGGGATCATTGGCCTGGCTTTGGGATTTGCCGTGCGCGACACGGTTGAGAATTTCATCGCGTCGCTGCTCTTGTCTATCCGGCAACCGTTCCGGCCCAATGATACGATCGAAATTGGCGGAGATATTGGCAAGGTGATCCGCCTGACCTCTCGCGCAACCATCCTGCTCAGCCCGGATGGCAACCACATCCGTATCCCCAACGCCACCGTGTTTAAATCGCGGATCATCAACTACACACGCAATCGTGGGCGTCGCTTTCAGTTTGCGTTTGAAATCCCCGCCGATCAGGATGTTGTCAAATCCATGGATCGCGGTGTGGCCGAGCTTGGACGCTTGCCCTTCGTGCTGGCCAAACCCGCACCGACTGTTTGGATTGACGGTGTCAAGGATAGTACCACAAGCCTGTGTTTTGCCGGTTGGATCGACCAGCATGAAAGCCATTTCGACCATGCACGCGGCGAAGCAATGCGGCTGGTCAAACAGGCTATTGAAAAACCGCGAAGCGGCAGAACCAAGGCGCCCAAGGCACGCGACGTCAGTGCAGAAGGCGCGGGGGCCGAAGAAGTCGAGCTGATTAAATTGGTGGAAAGCGAACGCGAGGCCAACAGCGAGACCGACCTGTTAACCCGTGATGGTATTGACGAATAGACGCCTGGGACATTTCCCGCTCTGCAAGGCAATTTGGGCTTGAACCCCCCCCCCACATTCAGTAGGAAGGCGCGCGCTTTGGGGTGTAGCCAAGTGGTAAGGCAGCAGTTTTTGGTACTGTGTATCGTAGGTTCGAATCCTACCACCCCAGCCAGCCCAGCAAATACATGGCACCGGTGTTTTCCTGCTGGAGCGCTTCGGCATATTGATCAATCACGTTAATATATCCAAACGCCCACACCCTCCCGATGTCGTAGACGTTGTCAGTTCATGTTGTGCCTCAGCATAAACTTGAAACGCTTTAAAGTGTAAATATGATCTCCGCTCGACCCTGAAAATGTACAAGAATCGCCGAGTGGGAGATTTTCACCTTAGCGTCTTCCAGAACCTGCGTGAAGTTGCCGGAGGTAAATTGAGATCCCTGATCAGAATTGAAGTTCTCTGGCGATCCGTATTTCGCCAAGGTGTCTTTCAACGCTTCGACGCAAAATTCTGCTTCCATCGTGTTGCTGAGCCGTCACGCCGTTCGGGGCAATTGGCCACACGATTTGTTATGACCTTCGGTTTCCCAGCTTTATCGCAAGCTGGCACAGGCCGGCGCGGGAAACCTCTGCATGCCCGCGGCCGATTCCCAAAACACCGCGCGTTCTGCGACAACCTGATGGCGAGCTTTGCACCTGGTTCAGAGGCGGCGGATTTGCTGGTGGCCGCGCGCGGCTGCACTCTGGTTTTCGAGGCCTTCGCATAGCGTTTCACGTTGCAGTGTTCCGTCAGTTCTTTATCCGGCGACGATCCGCTTTTCGCAGCGACAATTGCCCACAACCGTTTGTTCAACCCGGCTCTGCCAGCGGACAGCAAGATCTTGGCATTCCAACCAGACTGGCACCGCTCGACCTCGCAACAGGATTAGGCAGTTTGACGGCAGACATCCGCTGCTTTTTCAGATCACGACCAGTGCCCTCACCGACCAAAGCAATTCAAAGACGCGCTTTCACAACTCTCCGCAATTCAGTGTTGCAGAATCTGACTTAGAAAATTCTGAGTCCTCTTGTTTTGCGGGTTATCGAAAAAGCTGTGGGGGTCATTTTCTTCAACAATGGCCCCTTCATCCATAAACACCACCCGGTCAGCGACTGCCTTGGCAAAGCCCATTTCGTGGGTCACGCAAACCATTGTCATACCATCTTTGGCCAGCTCGATCATCGTATCAAGAACCTCGGCAACCATTTCCGGATCCAGTGCCGAGGTTGGTTCGTCAAACAACATTACCTTGGGTTTCATGCACAAGGACCGCGCGATGGCGACACGTTGTTGTTGGCCGCCGGACAATTGCCCCGGATATTTGTCGGCCTGTTCGGGAATACGCACGCGCTCAAGGAACATCATCGCGGTTTTGTGTGCCTCGTCTTCCTTGATCCCGCGCACCCACATTGGCCCCGCCATCAGGTTCTGCAGCACTGTCATATGCGGAAACAGGTTGAAGTGTTGAAATACCATGCCGACATTCATGCGCACTTCGTCGACGTTTTTCATCTTTTCATGCATCTCGACGCCATCAACGATGATCTTGCCTTTCTGGTGCGCCTCCAGCCAGTTCAGGGTACGGATCAAGGTGGACTTGCCGGAACCGGATGGCCCGCAGACCACGATCTTGTCGCCTTGGTTGACGGTGAAATCGATATCGGCAAGCGCTTTGAACGTGCCGTACCACTTGCTGACCCCGATCATTTGGATAATTGGTTCTGACATGATGGCCCCCTTAATGGCTTATGGTGCGATAATGGCGTTCGATGCGGCTTTGGATCATTTCCAGAACCATGGTCAGGCACCAGTAAATCAGCGACGCAGTGATCAGCATTTCCATGTGTTTGAAATCCTTGTTGCCCAAGGTGCGCGCAAGGAACATCAATTCCCAAACGCCGATGACCGACACCAGCGAGCTGTCTTTAAGCATGGCAATGAACTGGTTTCCGGTCGGCGGGATAATCAA
>CAYSBG010000165.1:0-5235 GCA_964429125.1 uncultured Aliiroseovarius sp. | reverse complement strand
CTACGTGCATATGGGGGTCGCCGTGGGCACCCCAAACGGCCTTGTCGTGCCGGTCGTGCGCAATGCCCATGCGCTTTCGTTCCATGCGATCGAGCAAACCATTGCCGAGCTTGGTAAACGGGCGCGGGATGGCAAGTTGACCCTTGCCGAAATGCAGGGCGGTAGCTTTACCATTTCCAACGGTGGCGTTTACGGCTCACTGATGTCTTCGCCGATCCTGAACCCGCCGCAGTCAGGCATCCTTGGCATGCATAAAATCCAGGACCGCCCGGTGGTGATTGGTGGCGAGATCGTCATCCGGCCGATGATGTATCTGGCGCTTTCCTATGACCACCGGATCGTGGACGGCAAGGGCGCCGTGACCTTCCTGGTGCGGGTCAAGGAGGCGCTTGAAGATCCCCGCCGCCTGCTGATGGATCTGTGATCACAAATGACCGCAGAGCTTACAGCCCTCACTTGGGCCGCGTTGTTACAGATTGCCCAGCTGGGCCTTGCCGTCGTGTTTGGTGACGCCCAAACCGGCATTAAATATGGCGCCGGACCGCGCGATGAAGTACGCCCGCTCACCGGCATGGCCGGGCGGGTTGAGCGGGCGATGAACAATCATCAGGCCGCGCTGGGTCTGTTCACGATTGCCGTACTCGCGGTCACTCTTGGTGGGGCGGCTACCGCCCTCACCGCCGCTTGTGCGTGGATCTATCTGGCGGCGCGCATCGCCTATGTACCGGCTTATATGAGCGGCATCCCTTACCTGCGCTCGGCCTTCTGGACCATTTCTTCGGGCGCTACAGTCACCCTGCTCATCCTCGCATTGCGCGGTGGATGAATGTTTAAACTTTTCTTTCCTGGCCCGCCAAAAGTTTAAACTTTTGGCAATATCGCTAGGAAAACTTGTAAATTTTGCCAAAGGAGACCCAAATGGCAGACTATGACGTGATCATCATCGGTGCCGGGCCGGGCGGCTATGTTTCGGCCATTCGTTGTGCGCAATTGGGGCTGAAAACGGCCGTGGTCGAGGGGCGCGAAACCCTTGGCGGTACCTGTCTGAATGTCGGCTGTATCCCTTCCAAGGCGCTGCTGCATGCCAGTCACATGCTGCACGAAGCCCAGCACAATTTCACCGAAATGGGTCTGATGGGTAAATCGCCTTCGGTCAATTGGGGCAAGATGCTGCAATACAAGGATAATGTGGTTGGGCAGAACACCAAGGGCATCGAATTTCTGTTCAAAAAGAACAAGATAGACTGGATCAAAGGCTGGGCTGAAATTACCAAACCCGGGGAAGTTCGCGTTGGTGAGGACACCCATTCCGCGAAAAACATCGTTATCGCCACCGGATCGGAACCGGCCAGCCTTCCTGGGGTCGAGGTGGATGAGGCGCGTATCGTTACCTCTACCGGGGCATTGGAACTGGGCAAGGTCCCGCGCAAGTTGGTGGTCATTGGCGCCGGGGTGATCGGGCTGGAGCTTGGCTCGGTTTATGCACGCCTTGGCGCCGAGGTCACGGTGGTTGAATACCTTGATCATATCACCCCTGGCATGGATTCCGGTTTGGCTAAGGCGCTCCAAAGAGCGCTTAAAAAACAAGGACTTACCTTTGTTTTGAGCGCTGCTGTTACGGGGGTTGAGAAGCTCAAGACCAAGTTGAAACTGGCGTATGAATTGAAAAAAGACGGCTCAAAAAATGTGCTTGAGGCCGACACCGTATTGGTTGCTACCGGGCGGCGCCCCTTCGTTGAACGCCTTGCATCCGACTCGCTCGGGTTGAAAATGACCGCGCGCGGGCAGGTTGAAACCGATGCGCAGGGGCGCACGTCCGTGGCTGGAATCTGGGCGATCGGGGACGTTACCGAAGGCCCGATGCTGGCCCACAAAGCCGAGGATGAGGGCATCATGGTCGCCGAAACCATTGCCGGACAGGCGGGCCACGTTAACTATGATGTGATCCCCGGCGTGATCTATACCAGCCCCGAGGTTGCCAGCGTTGGTCAAACTGAAGAGGCGCTGAAAGAAGCCGGCCACGCCTATAAGGTCGGCAAGTTTTCCTTCATGGCCAACGCTCGTGCCAAAGCCGTTTTCCAGGGCGAGGGTTTTGTAAAAATCCTTGCAGATCAACAGACTGACCGAATTCTTGGCGTCCATATCATCGGACCTTCGGCGGGCGAGCTTATCCACGAAGCCTGTGTGGCGATGGAATTTGGCGCCAGCGCCGAGGACTTGGCCCGCACATGCCATGCGCACCCGACCTTTTCCGAAGGCGTGCGCGAAGCGGCGCTGGCTTGTGGGGATGGCGCCATTCACGCCTGAGCGTGTTAACCTTTTGCCGACACCCGGTTCACATGGCCCATCTTGCGGCCGGGCCGGGTCTCGGCCTTGCCATAAAGGTGCAGGGCGGCGCCAGGTTCTTTGGCGATCTCGGCCACGCGTTTCATGTCCTCGCCGATCAGGTTCTCCATCACCACATCGGCAATCCGCGTACCGTCACCCAAAGGCCAGCCTGCCACGGCGCGGATGTGTTGCTCGAACTGGTCAATGACGCAGCCATCTTGGGTCCAATGCCCGGAATTATGCACGCGCGGAGCGATCTCATTGACCACCAGCCCGTTGGGGGTGACGAATAATTCAACGCCCAATACGCCAATATATTGAAGTGAATTCAGTATGTTAGCCGCAAGCAAAACAGCGTCCGTCTGCTGCCCATTGCTCAGGCGTGCAGGGATGGTGGTCGTGGACAAGATGCCGTCTACATGGACATTCTCACCCGGGTCAAAACAGGCGATTTCGCCGGAGATACCACGCGCGGCGATGACGCTGACCTCGTGGGAAAAGTCGATAAGCCCCTCTAGAATCGCCTCAGCCCCGGCCATGCTTGCCAGTGCAGCGGGCGCCTGATCCGGGGTCATGATGCGGGCTTGTCCCTTTCCGTCATACCCGAAACGCCGGGTTTTCAGGATGGCGGGTGCGCCGATTTCTTCCAGCGCAGCGGCAAGGGATTGGCTGTCTGACACCGGTGCAAAGGGCGCCACTTTCAGCCCCAGACCGGATAGGAAGTTCTTTTCGCTCAGCCGGTCCTGCGACACCTGCAGGGCCTGGCGACCGGGTCGGATCGGGCGCAGATGCTCCAGCATGTCAAGTGCAGAAGTAGGAATGTTTTCAAATTCATAGGTGATGACATCGACCGAGTTGGCAAAGGCCTTGAGCGCGTCCATATCATCATATCCGGCCCGTGTCGTCCGGTCTGCGACCTGCGCGGCGGGAGGGTTCTCACCCGGCTCGAAAATATGGCAGGTAAAGCCCAGCCGCGCCGCCGCCATGGCCAGCATCCGTCCAAGTTGGCCGCCGCCCAGAATGCCGATACACGCGCCCGGCGCCAATGGCTCACTCATCGACCGGCACCTCACCAACCGAGGCGGAAAGGGCGGTGCGCCATGCAGCCAGCCGCTCGGAAAGCCTGGCGTCGGACAATGCCAGGATCCCGGCTGCCATCAAGGCCGCGTTTGCCGCACCTGCCGCGCCAATCGCCATGGTCGCCACGGGAAATCCGCGTGGCATCTGCACGATGGAATAAAGACTGTCGACCCCGTTCAGGGCGCGGGTCTGGATCGGTACGCCGATCACCGGCAGCAGGGTTTTCGAGGCCATCATGCCCGGCAAATGTGCCGCACCGCCAGCCCCGGCGATGATCACCTTGAGTCCGCGTCCCGCGGCCTCGCGCCCATATTCATAAAGCCGATCGGGTGTGCGATGGGCCGAAACGATACGGGTCTCGAACCCGACGTCCAGCTCGTCCAGCAGCCCGGCCGCTTCGCGCATGGTGGGCCAGTCCGACTGGCTGCCCATGATGATGCCAACATGTATCTGATCCATGACGCCTCCCCATTCCCCGCGCTTATAGCCGGGCCGGCGATTTATGCAATAATGTCCGGGGTAAGCGTGTCTTCGATCCGGGCGATTTTGTCCTTGAGCGCCAGTTTTTGCTTCTTCAGACGCCGCAGGCGCAAAGGGTCCGCGCGCCCGGCGGCCTCGAGCGCGGCAATGGCGTCGTCCAGGTCGCGGTGCTCGCGACGGAACACTTCCAGCTCGACGCGTAAAACCTCGTCGTTTTTCATCTCTTCGGCTGTGCTCATCGGCCCCCCGGGCGAGTCGTTTAGGCTGCACAAGCACTGTAACGTCAAAGCCTTGCCCGGCCAAGCGTGCGGGCTTGCACAGTGACCCATGTCCCCCCATATTTGCTTGGAGGGTCGCCCATTTGGGGGCCCGCGCACAAGTTGCTTGAACAGAAAGGACGTGCCCGATGACCAAAATGACTTTTGCCGCCCACCCGATGCTCTTGGGATTCGAACAGCTGGAACGCATGGTCGAACAGGCCACCAAATCCGGCTCGGACGGCTACCCACCATTCAATATAGAACAATTGGGCAAGAACGCTTATCGCATTACGCTTGCCGTGGCCGGGTTTTCTGAAGAAGACCTGTCGATCACTGTCGAGGCAAACAAGCTGCTGGTGCGTGGACGCCAGGTGCCGGATGACACCGCGCGTGTTTACCTGCATCAGGGTATCGCCCGCCGACAGTTCCAAAAGAGCTTTATCCTTGCCGACGGTGTGGAAGTGACCGGCGCGGCGACGGAAAATGGTCTGCTCCATATTGATCTGAACCGGGCTGAACCCGAAAAGACCGTTCAGAATGTGGAAATCCGCAAGGGTTGAGGAAGGGGGAGAGATGAACGTCACGCAGGATCCGTTTGCCGAAACGTCGGACCGCATTGTTTATGTGCGTCCGGTTCGTCCCGAGGACCTTCCCGAAGAAATTCGTGCGCAGGTTGGCAAAACCGAAAGCCTTTATGCGGTGCATGACAAGGAGGGCTTGCGGCTCGCCCTGGTCAATGGACGGCGCATGGCTTTTGCACTGGCGCGAAGCCACGATTACGCGCCGGTCGATGTTCAATGAGCAGCTATGCCTTTGACTGGGTAGATGCGTTTACCCCCACGCCGTTTGGCGGCAACGCTTGTGTCGTGGTGCATGGCGCGGATGGTTTAGACGTCGCGGCGCGCATGGCATTGGTGCGCGAGACGTCCCTTTCGGAATGCGCCTTCGTGGTGGCCTCGGACAAGGCAGATTTCGGTGTGCGCTACTATTTGGCCCACAGAGAAATTCTCATGGCCGGGCACCCGACCATCGCTACGGTGGTGTCGCTGCTATCGCGTGGCTTGGTGGCGCTGGTAGATGGGCGGGC
>CAYSBG010000164.1:0-5247 GCA_964429125.1 uncultured Aliiroseovarius sp. | reverse complement strand
AAACCGCCCTGGAGGTCACCGATGACCATGTTTCGGGCCGCGTAATCCGGGAATTGATCGAGACCGGACAGCACATGTTGGAGCATCCGGTCGAGCTTTTACCCCATGCGCGCGTAGCAGTCGAGGCCCTGGCCGGGCAATACCGTATTGTGCTGATCACCAAGGGCGACCTGATCGATCAGGAGCGCAAGTTGGCCGCCTCGGGCCTGGGCGAATTGTTTGATGCGGTCGAAATCGTCTCACACAAAGATGCGGCGACATATCACGGGATCTTGCGCCGCCATGCCATCGCCCCCGGGCAAATGGTCATGGTTGGCAATTCCATGGCTTCGGACATCCTGCCAGTGCTGGAAATCGGCGGCCGGGCGGTGCATGTCCCCCACCATTTGACCTGGGAAATGGAGCAGGCCTGCGCGCCGCAAAACAGCCCTTTCTTTCATGCATTACCCGACCTTTCCGGGCTTTCCGCCTGCCTCGCGGATATGGAATAACGCGCGTTGCACCCACGCAATGTCGCATTTTTCATCCGGCGCCTTGGGGCAGCACAGCACCCGTAAGCGTAGTTTCGCCGCCATATTCCTGCCATAATATCCGATTTGGTGGGTCTGGAAAACTGGAACACAACATCTGGAAAAGCACATGAGGTAAAACATGTAACTTGATAAAAATTAACTGTTTTCCCGTTCAACCGACCATGTTATTGTCGGTCGAACGATACCGGACACGAGATCCGGATCAAAAGAGGCAAAAAGGTTGAGCGACGTGCAAACACGTCTTTTACAGGTCGCCCGAATTGGGCTTTTCATGGCGCTTGTGGCCTTTGCATCGGCAGCCCGGCCGGTGATTGCTATTGCTGCGCCTTATGCGGCGATGGTGATTGATGCACGCACCGGCAAGGTGCTGCATGCACGCAACGCTGACACCCAATTGCATCCGGCATCACTGACCAAGATGATGACCTTGTACTTGGTGTTTCAGGCAATCGAAAATGGCGAGATTTCGCTCGACAAGGTGGTGACGATTTCTGCCAATGCGGCGTCTGAACCACCGTCCAAACTGGGTTTGCGCGCCGGACAACGCATCAAGCTGCGTTTTTTGATCCGCGCTGCTGCGATCAAATCAGCCAATGACGCGGCCACCGCCCTGGGCGAGGCAATCGGCGGCAGCGAAGCCGGGTTTGTACGCCGCATGAATGCCATGGCCCGCGCCATGGGCATGACCCGCACGACGTTCAAGAATGCCAATGGTCTGACCCAATCAGGCCATTTGTCCACCGCCCGGGACATGACCACGCTGGGTCGCCATCTGCTCTATGATTTCCCGCAATATTACAACCTGTTTTCGCGCCGTAGCGCCGATGCAGGGGTGCGCAGGGTAAACAACACCAACCGGCGCTTTCTGGATGCCTATGACGGCGCCGACGGGATCAAGACCGGCTACACCGCGGCGGCGGGGTTCAACCTTGTCGCCTCTGCAAAACGGGGAAATGAGCGTATTATTGCAACGGTCTTTGGCGGCCGGTCTACCGCGTCACGCAATGCCAAAGTAGCCGAGCTTCTGGATCTGGGGTTTCGCCGGGCACCTTCGAATGCCCCAATGCGTTTGCCCCCGGCCCCGGCGTATACCGGGGGTGGAGGGGGACAAACTCCGGCCCCGGCCGCGCCACCGCCTGCCGGCTCACCAGACCGTCCACCGGCAGGACATATCGTGCGAGTCGTGACCGCCGTACCGACCTCGCCACGCCCCAAACCGCGCCCCGGGGACAACGCCCAGGCACCTTCCGAAACGATGTTGGCCGCGATTGAAACCGGGGTCGAAAACGCGGTCGAATCTGTCGCAAAATCAGTGGTGGTGCCGGCTCCTCCCAGAGATGCGCAAATTGCCGAGGCGCAGGGTACTTCGCCTGTAACTGGCTCGCCGACCACAACGCCCCCGCCCCCGCCGCGGCCCAATGACGTGACCTTGGCTGCAGCGGAAACTCCTTCACAAGGCGCATCCGCAACGAATGCTTCCACACCGGAAGAACCTGAAATCATTACCTATATCTCAACCTCAGATGGCGGTAGCTGGGGTATAGATGTCGGCCGTTTCACAACCCGGTATGACGCGGAGCGCGTGCTGCTCAAGGTGGCATTGGGGGATTTGAGTACGTTAGGTAACGCCCTGCGCAAAGCCACCAACCGGCCGGACGGGTGGCACGCAAATTTCGTTGGGATGAGCCGCGACGCAGCCGACCTGGCCTGCCGTCGCCTTGAAGCGCGCGCGCAGCAATGCAGCCTGGTTGGGCCGGGTTAAGGAAAACCCATGATCCGGAATCCTGGATCTACCGAAATGATTTTCACACTTTGTTAACCCGTTTGCGCACTTTTCCGCCTTACTGCGAGGCGCCTTCGTGCGTGCGCAAGTCAAACGCGGCGGCCATCAATGCCTTGGTATATTCTGTTTCAGGTGCGTCGAAAATCTGTTTGGACGGGCCGGATTCGACAATATCGCCCGCCTTCATGACCAGCACCTGGTGCGCCAGGGCGCGCACCACGCGCAAGTCGTGGCTGATAAACAGATAGGCAAGCCCGTGGCGTTTCTGCAGGTCGCGCAACAAGTTGACGATCTGCACCTGCACCGTCATGTCCAATGCCGAGGTCGGCTCGTCCAGCACGACAAGTTTCGGGCGCAGGATCATTGCCCGGGCGATGGCAATGCGCTGGCGCTGGCCGCCGGAAAACTCATGCGGATAGCGGTGCATCAGATCCGGGTCCAGCCCAACCTCCTCCATGATCGCCGCAACCAGACCACGCCGGTCCCCGCCGCCCTCGACCTGATGAATGGCCAGCCCTTCGGCAATGATTTCTTCGGCAGTCATGCGGGGGGATAACGAACCAAACGGGTCTTGAAACACAATCTGCATGTCGCGACGCACCGGGCGCAGTTGCTTGACAGTGAACCCCTGGATATCATCGCCCAGAAACACAATTGGCCCCTCGGAATGGATCAGCCGCATGACCGCCAGCGCAAGCGTGGTCTTGCCCGATCCGCTTTCGCCAACAATCCCGACGGTTTCCCCGGCGCGGACCCGCAAGCTGGCAGCATTGACCGCCTTGATATGGCCCACGGTGCGTTTCAACAGGCCGCGCTGGATTGGAAACCAGATCCGCAGCGCGTCGGTTTCTGCAATGATCGGCGCGTTTTGCGGGACCGGGGCTGGCGCGCCCTTGGCCTCGGCTGCCAGCAGCATTCGGGTGTATTCATGGCGCGGATCGGCAAAAATCTCGGCGGTCGGGCCAGTCTCGACAATTTCGCCATCCTTCATCACACAAACCCGATCGGCAATCCGGCGGACAATTCCCAGGTCGTGGGTGATGAACAAGAGGCTCATGCCCTCGTCTTCCTTGAGGGCTGCCAGCAAGTCGAGGATCTGCGCCTGAATAGTGACATCCAGCGCGGTTGTCGGCTCATCGGCAATAAGTAATTCCGGCCCATTGGCCAGCGCCATGGCAATCATCACCCGTTGGCGTTGCCCGCCAGAAAGCTGGTGCGGATAGGCCTTGAGCCGGTCTTCCGGGTGGTCGATACCGACCTTTTTCAACAGCTCAATGACCCGCGCCCGCACCGCGCTGCCAGTCAGGCCCTGGTGCAGCTCAATCGACTCTGCCAGTTGTTTTTCCAGCGTATGCAAGGGGTTGAGCGACGTCATCGGCTCCTGAAAGATGAACGAGATATCGTTGCCACGCACATCACGCAGCACCGTTTCAGGTGCGTCGATCATCTGGCGGCCCGCATAGGTAACCGAACCCGCGACCGTGGCGCTATCCGGCAATAACCCGACGGTAGAAAGCGCCGTCACCGATTTCCCCGACCCACTTTCACCGACAATTGCCACGGTCTCGCCCCGCTCGATTGCAAAGGAAACTCCGCGTACGGCCGGGATGTCGCGCCCGTCCTGGCGGAAAGAGACCGAGAGGTTTTTTACCTCGAGCACATTCATGAGAAGGTCTTTCGTGGGTCAAACGCGTCGCGCACACCTTCAAAGATGAAGACCAGCAGGGACAGCAGAATGGAAAAGGTGATGAAGGCGGTAAAGCCCAGCCATGGCGCCTCGATGTTCTGTTTGGCCTGGCGGGTCAACTCCCCCAACGACGGCGCCGAACTGGGCAGGCCAAAGCCGAGGAAATCGAGGCTGGCAAGCGTGGCAATCGCGCCGGTTATGATGAACGGCATGAAGGTCAGCGTCGCCACCATGGCGTTTGGCAGCATGTGACGAAACATGATGGTGGCGGACGAAACGCCCAGCGCCCGCGCCGCGCGCACATATTCAAAGTTGCGCGCCCGCAGAAACTCGGCCCGCACCAGCCCGACAAGCGCGGTCCAGCCAAACAGGATGGTGACAAACACCAACAGCCAGAACGAGCGGCCAAGAATGGCAAAAAGAATGATGATAACGTACAGCGAAGGCGTAGAGCCCCAAATTTCGAGGAGCCGTTGAAAGATCAGGTCGATCTTTCCGCCAAAATAGCCCTGAATCGCCCCGGCGGCGATGCCGATTACAGACGAAATCGAGGTGACCAGAATGGTAAAGAAAACCGAAAGGCGGAAGCCGTAGATAACCCGCGCGGCCACGTCACGCGCGGTATCGTCAGTGCCCAGCCAATGGGTCGCATCCGGCGGGCTGGGCGCGGTGGTGCCAATGTCGTTGATCGAATCGAACGACGAACGGATTGGTGGCCAAATCATCCAGCCCTTGTCGATCGGCGTCCCCGTCGCGCTGTCCTGATTGCCCAGCACACCGTCCTGTGCGTCCTCATAGACGCCTTCTGGGTCGTCCCAGCACGCCTCCAGTCCCCCGGTGGCGACCAGGCAGGCAACCTCGATGTCCTTATACACCGCCTCGGACTTGAAATCGCCGCCAAAGGCGCGTTCGGGGTAGAACTTGAAAATCGGCATGTAGTAGGCGCCCTGATATTTCACCAGTATCGGTTTGTCATTGGCAAGGAATTCCGCGAACAACGAAAGGCCGAACAGAATGCCAAGGATGACAAGCGACCAATAGGCGCGCCCGTTGCGGCGAAAATTGCGCCAGCGGCGCTGGTTGATCGGAGAAAGCGCCATTCACATCTCCCGTTTTTCAAAGTCAATACGCGGATCGACCAGGACATAAACCAGATCCGACAAGATACCGACCACCAGCCCGACCAGGCCAAAGACAAAAAGCGTGCCGAAGATGATCGGGTAGTCGCGCTGAAGCGCCGCCTC
>CAYSBG010000163.1:0-5255 GCA_964429125.1 uncultured Aliiroseovarius sp. | reverse complement strand
CGTTTCTGGCTGAACGGACGGCGCGCATTGAGGCCGAAGCGCGGGCAGATCAACTGCAAGCGTTGCGTGGGGACCGTTTGCATTTAGGGTTGACTTTTCCTTCTATGTGCGTGGGATTTAGCTTCTGGATACTCTGGGAGGTAATGGTGCATGTCGTCTACAGATAGTGTTCTTCGGGCCAGGCTTGCGAAGCTTGAGAATCTGTTTCGGCGGGCTGGAACGACGGGTGAGCGCGTTGCGGCGGGTGCGGCAATTGACCGCCTGAAAGACCGGTTACAGACGCAACAGGCTGATCCAGAAATTGAACTGAGGCTCTCGCTGCCTGATGTCTGGTCGGTACGGCTTTTCGTGGCCGTGAGCCGCAAGCATAATGTGCGCCCCTATCGCTACCCGCGCCAACGGCGAACAACGGTCATGGTGCGGGCGTCCGAACGGTTTTTCAATGATGTGGTATGGGCTGAGTTTTCGAACCTGCAAGCTGAACTCGGGAATTATTTTGAGGAGACAGTTGAACACTTGATCCGCACCGTGATGCACGCGGACGGCGATGACAGCACGCTTGAGATGGCTCAATTGCCGCGATCATAAGCTCTGTTCGGGGCTTCATCCGGCCCTTTGAAAGCCCACGGCATAAGCTCATCAATGCGTGACTGGGGGTGGCCATTGGCCAAGGCCTCAAGGGTCGCCTTGAGGTAATCAAACGGGTTCACGCCGTTCATTTTGCAGGTCTCGATCAGGGAGGCGAAGAGGCACCAGTTTTTACCACCCTCATCATGACCGGCAAACAGGGCATTCTTGCGATTGAGTGCAATTGGACGGATGGTGTTTTCCACCGCGTTGCTGTCAATTTCGACGCGGCCATCGGTGAGGAAGAGTTGCAGGCCCTCCCATTGATTTCCGATATAGGCCAGCTTCTCGCCGATCCGGGATTTGGGCGAGACGCGGGCACGTTGTTGTTTAAGCCAGATGCCGAAGGCTTTGACGATGGGCGCGGAACGAGCGCGGCGTATGGCAAAACGCTCCTCAGGAGATTTGCCGCGGATTTCGGCCTCGACCCGGTAAAGTCCGGCGATCTGTTTGAGGCCTTCATTGGCAATTTGAGAACCGCTTTTTTCGGCAAGATCATAAAGCTTGCGCCGCGCATGGGCCCAGCAATAGGCAAGCACAAGAGGATCGCCGCCCTCCCGGCCTTTGCCTGTCAACCGGTTATATCCTGCATAACCATCGACCTGCAAAATGCCGTTGAATCCGCTCAGAAACGCCTCGCCATGCTTGCCACCGCGTCCCGGCGCGTAATTAAAAATTACACATGGCGGATCATTGCCGCCCCATCCGCGATCATCACGGGCTATCGCCCATAAATAGCCGGTTTTCGTTTTGCCCCGGCCCGGATCGAGCACCGGCGCGGTGGTTTCGTCCATGAACAGTTTGCCGGAGGATTTAAGGTGATCGGCCATATGATCGAAGATCGGCTTGAGATGGAATGCTGCCTTGCCCGCCCAACCCGCAAGCGTCGAGCGATGTAAATCAAGCCCGCTACGCGCATAAATCTGAGACTGGCGGTAAAGCGGTAAATGATCAGCCCATTTCGAGACCAGCACATGGGCGATAGCCCCTTCGCTTGGCAACGCGCCTTCGATAAGGTGTGCGGGTGCCGGGGCCTGCACGACCTTGTCCGCGCAGGAGCGGCAGGCATATTTGGGACGGATGGTAACAATCACCCGGAACTGCGCGGGAATGATATCAAGCCGCTCGGAGCGGTCTTCACCGATCCGTTTCATCTCGCCACAACCGCAGGGACATTGGATATTGTCAGGCTCGATAACGCGCTCGGTGCGGGGCAACTCTTTGGGCAGATGTCCAAGATTGCGTTTGGCGCGGCGTTTTGGCTTGCTGGGCGAAGAACCATTCGTGTGAGGGTCATCCTTTGCCGCCTCAGCCTCGCCAATGGCGGTTTCCAAGTCTTCAAACGCCAATGCCAACTGATCGGGGTCGAGCCTTTCGGACTTTTTGCCATAGAGTGCGCGCTTGAACTCAAGAACGAGATATTCAAGACGCTTTGCATGTTCCTCAAGTTGATCTGCCCGCGCTTCGGCCTCAATGCGCGCCGTCCGTTCAGCCAGAAACGCCGCCTTGATAGCGGCTGGCAGGGCGTCTAAATCGGGATCATTTTTGCTTGCTTGCATGGACAAATTATACCCGGATTCGGCCCCGCAAAACATGCACTTTGCCTTGCCTGAGTCACTCTGCCGCAATCGGCCTTCGCACACGCCGTCCATAGATCCGCCGCCAGTCGAGCCCCTCAAACAAGGCCTCAAACTGTGCCTTCGAAAGCCGCATAATACCATCGTGAACGGAAGGCCAGGAGAATTTGCTGTCCTCAAGCCGCTTATAGGCCATCACCAGACCGGTGCCGTCCCAAAGCAAAACCTTGATCCGGTCGGCGCGCTTGGCGCGGAACACGATGATAAGGCCGGAATGCGGATCAAGTCCCAATTCGTTTTGCGCCACCGCGGCAAGGCCATCGTGACCCTTGCGGAAGTCTACGGGCTTCGTCGCTATGACAATTTTGACATTCTGGCCGGGAATGATCATCGCACAAGCCGAAGCGCCGCGCCAATCTCTGCAATCCGCTTCGCAGAACTGTCAGGAGCCAGACGCACGATCACGCCCGAGGCCTCAATCTCCACCGGCGCAGGTCCAGTATCTGCGGGGGCGCAAGTACTGCTCTCCTCCACAACCAGCGCAGCAAAAGCCGGTCCATCATCCAAATTGAGCGCTAGCTTTCCCTCTCGCGCCATTTTTCGCCAAGTGCTCAGATGCTGCGGATTGAGGCCATTGCGCCGGGCAACATCACAAACCCGAACGCCTTCGCGAAAACTCTCCGCAACAAGCCGCGCCTTCACATCATCCGGCCAGCGCCGCCGCCCCGTCGGCCCCTCCAAAACTTCCAAACGTGAAACTCCCTTACCCCGCTCCACTAACAAATGGTCGTTCTTTTGTAGCAACGCATCCATCGTAACGATCTCCAAACCAAAGACAGCTAAAATCGCAGATCAACGTCAATCCTGATAGATGGGGAGCCCGCACCGCTTACCAATAAAGGCCATTCAAACGGCATGAAACTAGATATTTTGCGAATTCCCCAACCATCCCCAAAATCGGGACTTCTAGCTATATCAGGGTTGGCATTGGTGTATAAAACCTTTGCCGCAGTGTTGCTCCCCGAATCCAATTATATGCGATCAGAATTTTGATGTGAAAGCCTTTTATCATGTTACTGAAGTAACGTTGTTCCAGTAATGTTCCCACAATACGTAGTGAATCTATTGACTTCTTGGAAATGCAGCGTTTGTTAAACGAGCAAAAATACAGGCCGCGTTGTAAAAATTAAACGTCTCGTTCTGGATTTATGATCCTTATTAATCTGATTTAGATATGTTGTTAATTTGAGGGCTAGAGTAGTTTTTGGACTATGGGAGTGATAGTATTAGGCCTACAGAGCCAATGTTGAGCATAATGAAACAAAAATCAAAGTATCTTAACCCTGATTTGTGCCCTGTAGCATACTCGAAGGCTGAGCTGGTCCTGGTATGTCGGACAGGTTGGCAGCTTTGCTAAGGTGTATTTTGTTGTTTGATCATGCCGCCAATTTCTCTGCTTGTTTTTCTTTTTTCAACTCGTAGATTTCGTTGGGCGTTGCGCCGTTGAATGTCGAGTGTGGTCGTTCTTCGTTGTAGAATGCAAGCCAATTTTTGATATGACGTTTGGCCACGAAACCGTCGGCCATTTCGTGCAGGTAGACGCATTCATACTTCAACGACCTCCAGAGCCTTTCAATGAAGATATTGTCCATGCAGCGGCCACGTCCGTCCATGGAGATTTTAATCTTGGCATCCTGCAACACACCGGTAAAGGCGGAACTTGTGAACTGACTACCCTGATCCGTGTTGAATATCTCAGGTTTGCCGTATCGGGCGATGGCTTCTTCCAGAGCCTCTACACAGAAACCGGCGTCCATCGTATTTGATAGCCGCCAGCTCAGCACTTTTCTTGTTGCCCAATCCATGATTGCCACCAGATACAGAAACCCGCGCTTCATCGGAATATATGTGATGTCGCTGCACCAGACTTGATTGGGCCTGTCAATCACCATACGCCGCAGCAGATATGGATAAATCCGGTGCTCCGGGTGCGGTTTGGACGTGTTGGGAGCCTGATAGATCGCACACAACCCCATCAACCGCATCAATCTGCGAACACGGTGACGGCCAATCTTCACGCCGCTCCGGCGCAGGTGATGGCGTATCTGGCGACTGCCAAAGAAGGGGTATTTCAGGAAAAGCTCATCAATCTGGCGCATCAGCACCAATGTCTCTGCGCTTTCACCTTTCGGCTTGTGATAGAAAGATGAGCGACTGATCGAGACAAGCTGGCATTGACGGCTCAAGCTGAGTTCAGGGTGATCGCGGGCAATCATCGCCTTGCGCTCTACCCTGCTCATTGCTTGAGCCCTTTTGCCAAAAAATCCCGTTCCACCGTTAATTGGCCGATCTTGGCGTGAAGATCATGAACTTGTGCATCATGCTCGGCACCATCTTTTCCAGAGCCTTTGGAAAATACATCCGCAAGACCATCAATTGCCTGACGCTTCCACGTCGATACCTGGTTCGGATGCACCTTGTGCTTCGATGCAATCTCCTGCACCGTTCTATCGCCCCGCAACGCTTCCAGCGCTACTCGGGCCTTGAATTCGTCGGTAAACCGGCGTCGTTTCGCCATGTCGTATTCCTCCATCTTCGAAGAAATACACCTTAACAGACTGTCCGATTTTCCGGGACCAGCTCAGTCTGTAACCAGGGTGGGTTAAATCCCTCGCCTTAAGGCGAAGACTTAAGTATGTTTGCGGTATGACCACCTATCGCAAAGGCAGCCACCGTCTGTTCGATCTGAAAATACACGTTGTTTGGATCACGAAATACCGCATACCGGTTTTGTCTGGTGAGGTTGGCCAGCGTTTACGTGATATTATCCGCCGTATTTGTGAGGAGCAGAAGGTTGAGATTTTGGCAGGGAATGTGCGGCTGGGCCATGTGCATTTGCTGGTTTCGATCCCGCCAAAACTGAGTGTTTCAAAGTTGATGCAGCGGTTGAAGGGGGTGAGTTCACGCCGTCTTTTGCAGTCGAACAAGAAGTTACAAAAGGAATTTTGGGGCAGGCATTTATGGGCAAAGGGCTATTTTGCAGTAAGCAGT
>CAYSBG010000162.1:0-5275 GCA_964429125.1 uncultured Aliiroseovarius sp. | reverse complement strand
GGACCTTGACAAGGATTTCCACGGCAAGCAGGCGATGCTTGAGAAGGGCATCCGCTCGAAATGCGTGACGCTCCTGATCGACGGGCCCGAGGACGCCGACCCCTGGGGGCGCGAGGCGCTGTATCATGGCAATACCTTGGTTGGGCGCCTGACCTCGGGTGGCTGGTCGGTGGCGTTTGGCAAGTCGATCGGCATGGGCTATGTGCCGCCGGAGCTGGCTGAAGTGGGCCAGAAGCTACAGGTGAAAATGCTCGACCAGTTTTGGGACGCCGAGATTGTCGAGGACAGCCCGTATGATCCCACGAACGCCTCAATCCGACTGGATGGCTGAGCCAGAAGCTTGAACTGTCCACCATTGCCCCCATTTTTGCTAAAGGGGCATATTATGCGCAGATGGGTTTTCTCGGGGCTGGTCGTGGCATTTTGCGTGGCGGGGATTGCCGCCTTTGCCCTGCCCGGCCCGGCGCAATCCCTATGGCCGACGTTGAACGGGCTGCACCGGATAGCCGCGAACATCTATAGCGATGAGCCGGGCAAGGCCTCAGAAAACCGCGCGCTGATAGCGGCGGCGCGGCTGCAGATCGGTCGGTTTTTTGGTCCTCGCGCGGCAAGACCTGGAACAGCCAGCTTGTTGCGCTTGCGCCCAACGGGCTGAACCAGATGATCCTGAGCCACGAATTGACCCATGCGGAACTGCACGCCCGCGCCGGGCGTTTCTGGCTGATTAGCCAACGCTACCCGACATGGTTTGGCGAAGGGTTGGCGAGCTATTTGTCAGGGGATGACCGGCTGGCCACCGCCAGCATCCCCGCCCGCACCGACCGGCGACCGCGTTCCAGCGATTGCAGGTAGAAGGCGGCACCGTCGTGGCCGGCGGTCTTGGGAACCTGGACGCGCACCGTGCCTGCGGGGGTGTCGATGCGCTTGGCTTGGTGCCATTGGCATATCCCGGCCGGTTTGCCATGCGTTCATAATGGCCAGCGCCGAGGAAGCGTTCGCGCTCAATGCGCATCGCCAATTCAAAAGCCCGCGCACACACCGTAGAAATGTCATTCGCGCCATGTTCGATCAGATGTTCCAGGATGGCCTAAACGCCTGTATCCCTCTGCTGTCCATTTTCGGTTCTCCAAGGCTGGTTTTTCAACTCCATGGAATACCAGTTTGGATCGCCCCTGCCGGGGAATGCCCCACCAGGGCCAACGAAATCGCCAACGAAATTTCCAGACATCAGGTTACAGTACCTCGACCTCGGGCTTGAGTTCCGCATCGCGCTGCGCCCGATCCGAACGCCGTGATGGATCGGCGCGCTAGGGAGGCCGCCCCGGCGGCCGCTGTCGACCTCGGCTCTCTTGACCCATTCATTCAATGTTTGCGGCACGCAGTCGATCTTCGCCGAAATTGACAGGATCGCAGACCAACGGCTCTCGTGCTGGCCTTCGTTGCTCAAAACCATCCGACCGCACGTTCGCGCACTTCTGGCGTATACTTGTTCGTTGTCTTGCGCATGATGCTCCATCCTGCTCAGGTGTTGGAGCCTCCGGCAAACCCGGCGAAGTTCAATATGTCGAAACCTCCGGAACCTATTGATGTTATGAGCGCTTCGAGATCAAGTTGTGTGGCACACGTAATCCCGAAACGCTTTCGTTTCACACCTTTTCATAGCTTTATGACGTTTTATGTCACTCAGACAGGCATGACCCAAGGTTAATTGAACAGATCACCGGTGCTGGGCCTGCCCCCGGCAGGGTCAGGATCCCAACTGTCGCCGGATCTGCCGGGCAAATCCGGCAATGCTACCGGGATCATCGGCATCCGCACGATCGCGGCACAATCCGAGCGCGAAACGCCACAGGCGCGGCCAGAACGCCTGCAACGCCGCTTCGATTTCTTTTCGCTGCGAATGAGTATTTTTGCTCCTGGCGTGTTGTCCTTGGTAGATGGCTGATTTCGCCATCTCAACAGACCTCAACTTAGAACAGGAAAACAGGGAAAACAAAATGAAACCTTTCAGAATCGCAGCTTTGTGCCTTGCCATGTCCGTTTCGGCGCAGATCGCAACTGCGCATGAGTGGGATATGAATGCCGGGCTGTCCGATCTGGCCTTCGGGTCGGTGAAAAAGGAAACCATTGGCGAGGCGCATCATATCAAATTCGCTTCGGGGGTGGTTTCACATGATGGCAATGTGAAGATCACCCGCGCCGTGCCGGTGGCCTTCCGGCTGGTGTTTGACATGCAAATGTCGGCGGCACTTGTGCCCCGGTCTGCGCTGGCGGGCCGGGGTGTTTGATGCACAAGGCCAGACATTTGCTGCAAGAGGCAGGCATTTTCTTTTGGAACCATTCCAGAAACTTGACACGGTGCGGTCCACGTCGCATATGATACCCAACAGAAAAGGTAGGCCATATGTTCATCCAGACTGAAAACACTCCGAACCCCGCGACCCTGAAATTCCTGCCCGGCCAAGCCGTTTTGGGCGCCGGCACTGCTGATTTCACTTCGGCCGAAGAAGCCACAACCTCGCCACTGGCCTACCGGATTTTCAAGGTGGACGGGGTCGAGGGTGTATTTCTGGGTGGCGATTTTATCACCGTCACCAAAGCCGATGCGATTGACTGGGATCATGTGAAACCTTCGATCCTTGGCGCGATCATGGAGCATTTCCAGTCTGGACAGCCCGCCATTGAAGGCGCCGCCGCGCCGGGTCACGCAGATCATGATGAGGGTGGAGAGAACAACCAGATCATCAACCAGATCAAAGATTTGCTGGACACACGCGTGCGCCCGGCAGTTGCCCAGGACGGCGGCGATATTACCTTTCACGGCTTTGAGCGCGGAGTGGTGTACCTGCACATGCAAGGTGCCTGCGCGGGCTGTCCATCGTCGACACTTACTTTGAAAATGGGTATCGAAAACCTGTTGAAGCACTACATCCCGGAAGTTACCGAAGTCCGTCCGGTTCAGGCCTGACACGCGCCGGAAAAATGGCCACTTGCCTTGCCTTTGACACTTCGCAGGCCGCATGTGTTGCGGCGTTGATTCACGACGGACACACCACTACCCGTGTCGAAGAAATGGCACGCGGGCAGGCGGAGCGTTTGGTCGGCATGCTGGAAGAAATGCTGGCAGATGCCGGTGTTGGCTGGAATGATCTGGATGTGATCGGTGTTGGCATTGGCCCGGGGAATTTTACCGGTATTCGCATTTCCGTTGCCGCCGCGCGCGGGGTTGCCATGGCGCTGAACATTCCGGCGGTTGGTGTGAGCACCTTTGAGGCGGTGGCGGGTGATAGCGCCTTGCCCTGCTGGGTTGCGGTGCCGGCGCCGCGTGATCAGGCCTATTTGCAACATATGCAACCATCCGGAGAGAGCACGCCGGAATTGGTTCCGGTAGAGGCGTTGGACGGGCTGGACGCATCGTTGAAAAGGCTTGACGATATTGCCCCGCAGACGCGGATCACCACAATTGCCAGGTTAGCCATGGCCCGGCGCTATCAGACCAAAGCGCGCCCGGCACCGTTATACCTTCGCGCCGCCGATGCAGCCCCGGCCCGCGACGCGCCTCCAGTGATCTTGCCGTGACACCCAGCGCGCTTGCAACGCTGTATGCGTCCTGCTTTCCCGAAAGCCGCCCATGGCGTGCGGCGGAGTTTGCCGCACTTCTGGCCCGGCCGGAAACGGTATTGCAAGGCCATCCCAAGGGCTTTGCCTTGGGTCGGGTCATTGCCAAAGAAGCCGAATTGATCACCTTGGCAGTTGCACCAGAAGCCCGGCGCGCGGGTTTGGGCCGGGCGTTGTTGGCCCGGTTTGAGGCCGAAGCGGCCAAACGCGGGGCCCAACGCGCCTTTTTGGAGGTCGCGCAAGATAATCACGCCGCGCTGGGCCTGTATCGTTCCGCCAACTGGCGCGAATCCGGGCGTCGCAAAGCCTATTACCGGCGCAAAAACGCGCCAGCGACAGATGCGTTGCTGTTGGAAATCAACTTGACCTAAGGGCAACCTTGCCGAAAAATCAGGCATTTCCCCCGAAAACTCCCTGCTTTGAACGCGTGGTCAAATATTAACTTGACCCTGCCCTTGCCCTGCGGGCTAAATTACGGATGATCCTTTTCAGCGATCTGCTCGCAAATGGGGGGAATCACGTGCGTGTTGCGCGCGAGCCCCTCACAAGTAACCAATGGGAGAACAACAATATGACCCTCATGCAGAAATTTCTTGGTGCAGCTGCCACTTTGGCGCTGACCGCTGGCGCGGCGATTGCCGAGCCGGCAATCATCTTTGACCTTGGCGGTAAGTTCGACAAGTCGTTCAACGAAAGCGGCTTTAACGGCGCCCAGCGTTGGGCCGAAGAAACCGGCGGCACCTTCCTTGAGATCGAGCTTCAGACCGAAGCCCAGCGTGAGCAGGCCCTGCGCCGCTTTGCTGAATCCGGTGCCAACCCGATCATCACCATGGGCTTTGCCATGTCCAGCCCGATCGAACAGGTTGCCCCGGACTACCCGGACACCAAGTTCGCCACCATCGACGGCTGGGTTGACCTGCCTAACGTGCTTTCGGTCGGCTTTGCCGAGCATGAAGGCTCCTACCTTGTCGGCATGATCGCCGGGATGAAGACCGAAAGCGGCACCGTTGGCTTTGTCGGCGGCATGGACATTCCGCTGATCCGTCGTTTTGCCTGTGGTTACGCCCAGGGCGTGAAAGCGGCCAACCCGGACGCCACGGTGATTGCCAACATGACCGGCACCACCCCGGCGGCCTGGAATGACCCGGTGAAGGGCGGCGAGCTGACCCGCGCGCAGATCAGCCAGGGGGCTGACATTGTGTACGCCGCCGCTGGCTCAACCGGGCTGGGCGTGCTGCAAACCGCAGCCGACGAAGGCATCCTGTCGATTGGTGTGGACGCCAACCAGAACTACCTGCATCCGGGCAGCGTGCTGACTTCGATGATGAAGCGCGTTGACGTGGCGGTTTACAACCTGATGAAGGCGGGTGCTGACATGCCCACTGGCTTCATGGGGCTGGGCCTGGCCGAAGACGGTGTTGGCTATGCGATGGACGACAACAACAAGGACCTGATTTCTCAGGATATCATCGACGCGGTCGAGGCTGCCAAAGCCGCGATCATCGCCGGTGAGTTGGACGTTCACAACTATTCGGACGACGACACCTGCCCGGTACTGAACTTCTAAATGACCGGTAGCAGTGACAACAGAGGGGCGCGGCAGGAAACTGCCGCCCCCGCGATCGAGCTTCGCGGCATCTCCAAGGCCTTTGGCCCG
>CAYSBG010000161.1:0-5286 GCA_964429125.1 uncultured Aliiroseovarius sp. | reverse complement strand
GCCGCATCTGGGTGAAGAAGAATGCCATCAACAGCGCGGCGATGTGGGCGCCGTCCACGTCGGCGTCGGTCATGATGATGATCTTGTCGTAGCGCAGATCGTCCAGCACAAACCGTGTGCCGATGCCGCAGCCCAACGCCTGAGTCAGATCGGAAATTTCGGCATTGGTGCCGATTTTCGAACTCGCCGCGCCCAGCACGTTGAGGATCTTGCCGCGCAGGGGCAGCAACGCCTGGGTCTTGCGGTTGCGCCCCATCTTGGCCGAACCGCCCGCCGAGTCGCCCTCGACGATGAACAGTTCTGTGCCCTCGCGCGCATTGTTGGAACAATCGACCAGCTTGCCGGGTAGGCGCAGCTTTTTCGTCGCCGATTTGCGCGCGGTTTCCTTTTCCTTGCGCCGGCGCAGGCGTTCTTCGGCGCGTAGCACCAGGAAATCGAGGATCGCGCCAGCCGATTTGGTGTCGGACGCCAGCCAATTGTCGAAATGGTCGCGCACGGCACCCTCGACCCAGCGCTGAGCGGTCTCATTCGATAGGCGGTCCTTGGTCTGGCCGACAAAGGACGGCTCGGCAATAAAGATCGACAGCAGCGCACAGCCGCCGGTGATCAGGTCATCGCGGGTGATCTGCGACGCCTTTTTGTTGCCGACCAGATCGCCATAGGCTTTGATCCCCTTGAGAATCGCGGCCCAGAACCCGCCGACATGGGTGCCGCCTTCGGGTGTAGGTACGGTGTTGACGTAGGACTGGATGTAGCCGTCGCGCGCCGGCGTCCAGTTGATCGCCCATTCCACCGCGCCGGGCACGCTGTATTTATCGCCAAACTCGACCCGCCCGGCAAAGGGCTGGTCGGCGTAGGTTGAAACCTCGCCCAGGGTTTCGTTCAGGTAATCGGCCAGCCCGCCGGGGAAGTGGAATTTTGCCTCGGTTGGAGTCTCGCCGTCGTCAATCTCACTTTTCCAGCGGATTTCAACGCCGGAAAACAGGTAGGCCTTGGAGCGGGCCATCTTGAACAGGCGCGAGGGCTTGAATTTGAGCGAGCCGAATATTTCCGGGTCCGGGCGGAAGGTAACCGAGGTGCCGCGTCGGTTTGGCGCCGCGCCGACTTTCTCCAGCTTGCTCTGGGGGATGCCCCGGCTGAACTCCATGGCGAACAGCTCGCGGTTACGCGCCACTTCCACGCGCACATGGTCAGACAGCGCATTGACCACCGAGGAGCCAACGCCGTTCAGCCCGCCCGAGGTCGCGTAATTGTCGCCAGAAAATTTGCCACCGGCGTTGAGCGTGCAAAAGATGATTTCCAGCGCCGATTTGCTGGGGTCCTTGGGGTGGGGATCAATCGGGATGCCGCGGCCATTGTCGCGGATGGTGATGGAATAATCCGCGTGCAGCTCGACCTCGATCCAGTTGGCATGACCGGCCACGGCCTCGTCCATGGAATTGTCGATGATCTCGGCGACCATGTGATGCAGGGCGCGCGCATCGGTGCCGCCGATATACATGCCCGGGCGCAGGCGCACATGCTCCATATCCTCCAGAACCTGGATCGAAGAAGCGTCATAGCCGGTGGTTTCACCAGCTCCTGTCAGGAGGTCATTCATCTGCGGCTGCTCTGGCTCGTTGTTGGTTGGCGGCATTATGGCAGAGCGTGGCGTGCGGGGGAAGGGGCGCCTGGCGCGAAAAAGCCCGCGCTGGCGGGCGCGGGCTTTCCTTGGTTTAGCAGCGGTGGTATCAGGCTTTGTCGTGGGTTGCCTCGACAACGTCAGCCAAAGCGGCCTCGACCTTCGGGTCGATGGTGATGGCCGCGTCTGTGTCCAAGGCGCCCGCATCCGGGTCTTGGAACACGCTCACATCCATCTTGCCCTCGGACTTGGCGACAATCGCAGAAACCGCCGCGTCGCCCGACACATTGACGGCAGTGCGGATCATGTCCATCAGCCGGTCAACGCCCAGCACCAAGCCAATGCCTTCTACCGGCAGGCCAACCTGGGTGAACACCATCGACAGCATGATCAGGCCAACACCGGGCACGCCCGCCGTGCCGATCGAGGCCAGTACCGACATCAGGATCACCGTCAGGTAACCGCCCATGCCAAGGTCTACGCCATAGACATTGGCAATAAACACCGTCGCCACACCCTGCATGATCGCGGTGCCGTCCATGTTGATCGTTGCGCCGAACGGCACGGTGAACGAGGCCACCGAGTTGTTGACGCCAAAGCGTTCGGTCACGGTGCGCATGGTCACCGGGATGGTGGCGTTTGAACTGGCCGTGGAAAAGGCGAATACCTGCGCATTGCGGATCTTGCGGATGAACATGACCGGGCTGAGACCGGAAAACACCTTGAGCACGATCATCAGAGTGATGAACAAGTGGAACATCAACGATCCAACCAGCACCAGCACATAGCCCGCCAGCGAGGCCAGCAGGTCCAGCCCCAGATTGGCCACCGCTTTACAGATCAGGGCAAACACCGCGTAGGGTGCGACCGCCATGACGATATTGACCATCTTCATCATGATCTCGTTGGCAATCTCGGCGCCTTCGATAAAGCTCTTGGCCTTAGTGCCAACCATTAACATGGAGATACCCACGAGGATCGAAAAGAAAATGATCGGAAGCATGTCGCCATTGGCCATCGCGTTGATCGGGTTCTTTGGAATGATGTCGATCAGAACCTGGCTTAGCGGCGGTGCTTCGCGCCCGGCAAAACTGGTTGCGGTATCAAGATCAAGACCGCTGCCAATACCCAGACCGGCGGCAATGATGATCGCGGTGGCGATCGCAACCGCAGTGGTCAACATATACAGCGCAAAGGACTTTGAGCCGACCCGGCCCAGCATGCGAATGTCTCCGATCCCGCAAACCCCGCAGATGAGCGAAAAGAACACTAGCGGAACGACCAGCATTTTCAACGAATTGACAAACATTTTGCCAACGACGTGGAACAATCCGTTAACGATGTAGTCGCCGATGAAAGTGCCCTCGGCGTTGTATCCGGTGAGGTTGAAAACCAACCCCAATGCAATGCCCAATGCCATGCCAAGCAAGACTTTGGTTGTGAGTGTCATTTTGTTGCCTTTGGTCATAATACTCCCCTACTGGTTGAACCCTACGGATCACATTTACGAGAAAATCATGCGTTTTGCAAAATATATCCCGGAAAACTGCCATTTTGGCAGGGGCCAAAGCCCGATAGCCTGTGGCCTGACCGGCCATTTGTCCTATCGTACCGGGCCCCAGGAAAGGGAAAACCAATGAGCCGGATAAAAACAAGGCGCGCCTTTGGCGCACAGGATGTCTCGTTGTCGGCCTGCGGCCTCCACCTCGGATTGGCGCCCCGGGTCAGCTGTTTTTCCGGACAAACGGGTCTGAATCATATCCGACCCCGACCAGATACAGCCCTTGTGGCGGAGCGACAGGCCCACATGCTGCGCGGTCACATGCCTGTAGTGCGGCACGCACGTCATCCGGGGTCCATGCGCCAGTGCCGACCCGTTCCAGCGTGCCGACAATGCTGCGCACCTGATTATGGAGGAAGGAGCGCGCCCGCACGTGAAACCGTATCTCACATCCATTGGGCAATGCGATCTTTTCGATCTGCAGATGGTCCAGGGTTTTCACCGGGCTTTTTGCCTGACAAGATGTCGAGCGGAACGTAGTGAAATCATGGGTGCCCAACAACCGATCTGCCGCAGCCTGCATGGCATGGACATCCAGGGTGTATCCAACACGCCAGGCTAATCCAGATTCGTATGTCAACGGCGCGCGTCTTGTGAACAGGCGATACATATACCGCCGTTCCTTTGCCAAGAACCGTGCGTGGAAGTCATCCTCTACACGCGCGCAGGCCACCACGGCCACCGGTGCCGGCTTCAGGTGGAAATTCACCGCTTCACTCAGGCGGAACGGATCCCACACCCGTGCCATGTCGCAATGTGCCACCTGGCCGCTGGCATGTACACCGGCATCGGTGCGCCCCGCCGCTGCGAGCAAGGGTCTGTTTGGCTCCAGTTGCGCCAATGCCGCCTCCAGCGCGCCCTGCACGGAAGGGTGTTCTTTCTGACGTTGCCAACCGGAGAACGGCGCGCCGTCATATTCAATTCTAAAAGCGTAGCGTGGCATGCCCTGCACATAACTTGCAGAGCCAGTGCGGGCAATAGATGTTACCCCACGCCGCCACGAAACCGCGCGCGAATTGCTGACTTTGTGGGCCACCAAAAGTCGGGCGTGGGCCATGTCGAGATGCTCTTGGGAGTTGCCCTTTCCGATCCCGCGTTGATTGACGGATTTGAAACCTTGGTTGCCAGCCGGGTGATCTACTATTTTGGCGACCGGATTGATCCGTTCATTGACGCGGCGCGCACGCGGGTTGGTCATATATGTCTGGTTGGCAATCCCAACCGCAACCGTCGTTATGCACGCGGCAAGATCCCTGCGGATATTGGCGAAAACGTTCGTTATTCCACCCCTGCGGGTATGCGTGAATTGCTGCAACGACATGGCTTTGAGATTGTTGGCAAAGCCGATGTTGGCGATCCGGTAGTCATTGGCCGCCTTGAATCGCGTCGCCGAATTGCTGCTGGACGACCCGGAAGCGCCCCGTGTGCAAAAATGCTGGTCGGCGGGCAAGATTTCTGGCTGAAAATCCGGCAGGAACGCGGCGCGCTGCTGCGCCTGCGCTAAGGGTCTGCTGTGTCGCTTCTGACCCGCGAGGCCGATGCAATTGCCTGGCTGAGTGCGCGGGATCTTCCAGTGCCGCACGTCCCGCTGCGCCTGCCGCAGTACATTGTCCTTTCCGATGTCGGCGCCCCGCTGGACACACAACTGCGCGACCCCGCCACCCGGCCCGACCGCTTGCCCGGCGTGCCTATGATTTGCGACTATTGATCTTTTCGGATTTTGCCAGCTTCCCCGGGGACCGGGTGCTGGCGGGCCAGGTTCTGGATGCCTATGCGTTGGTTGGCGACGCTTCGGTGCTGCGTGCTGCGCAGGTTTGGGCGGCCCGACATGGCTACCTTGCCTGGCTTGCCCAACCCCTGAAATGGCACGAGGACCGCTTTCGCCCGGACCGGACCTATCGCCAATATGGTGCCGTGCGCGACACGCTGGAACTGATGCGCGCGCCCTGAACCTGGGTTCGCACTGGAAGCGGGCGCCGCCAGCACCTATATCTCGCTTGAAAATCAGGGAGAGACGGCTTTGGGCCTCGGAGATATCGCAGACAGTTTAGCGCGCCGGATCGAGGGGCTGCGCCTCGAAATGCCCGGTCGGCACAATGCGCAG
>CAYSBG010000160.1:0-5291 GCA_964429125.1 uncultured Aliiroseovarius sp. | reverse complement strand
CGGATCGCTTGCGATCCGGTTCGCGCCCGACCCCGCCCCCCAGGGCGGGCGCGAATTGCCTTGGTATTTCAAGGCGGTGCAACGTCACTCGCCTGACGAACCGTCCACGAGACTTCACCGCGCCCACCCTCGGAGCCGGGCGTGAACCTGCCGTTGGCACCTGATTTCAATGCAGCGGACTTCGGTTCCGGGTGGTTAGCGCCTGAACTGCGATATCGCCACGCCAGCGAGGATCATGGCAAGGGCTATGAACACCCGTGCGGGGAGCACCTCTGACAAGAAGGCCCAGCCGAACAGCACCGACCAGACCGGCACCTGGTAGTTGACCAGCGACATGAAGGACGGCCCGGCGCTGCGGATGACCGACACCAGCAACAGGTTGGCCGTCGCGGTCGGGACCAGGCCGAGGAAAACCACGGCAAGGAGTGCCGGGATGCCAGGGGCGTGTGGCAGGCCTTCGATCAGCAGGGCCAGAGGCAGGATCAGGCTGGCGGCAAGCAGCGTGGCGGAAGTGGCAAAGGCGATTGGCTCGACCTTGGGCGCGCGCCGGGTGATGATCGCCCCGACCGCGTAAGAGGCCGCGGCCCCGGCGCAGGCGAGGCGGGCAAGGGTTTCTCCGGGCGCGCCGCTTGCGGCAAGCACCGAGCCGCCGATCAGCACCACCACACCGGCAAAGCCGATGCTGATGCCAATGAGCTTGGCGGCGGTGATGCGTTCGCCCGCGATCAGGAAATGCGCCAGCACCAGGGTGAGCAGCGGGCTCATCGCCATGGTCACCCCGGCAAATCCCGAGGGCACCCGCGCCTGTCCCCAGGACAGCAGGAAAAACGGCAATACCATGGAGAAAAACCCCAACCCGGCGGCGGCGGTCCACACCTTGCGCCCTTGCGCGCCGTTCATTGGTGGCAGGGATATGCGCAGGATCCGGGTCAACAGGAACAGGGCCAGCGCGCCCAGGCTGATGCGCCCGGCGGCGATGGACAGCGGGCCCAGCCCTTCGGTGGCGATGGACACGGCCATAAAGGACGCGCCCCAGATCACGCCCAGCGAAAGCAGTTGCAGCCAGTCCTTCAGGGAGGGGGCAGTGGCGGAGGTGGTATGCATCCGGTCTCCTCGCATGCGCGGGGGGCAAGCGCAATGGTTGTATTATGGTTAGTATTAACTTACGGTAAGGCATGGCTAACATAGAATCATCGCTTGCCGCCCTGACCACGCTGGCGGACCCAACCCGCCGCCAGGTGTTTGAGCTTTTGGCCGCCCATCCGCGGCCGGTCGGCCAGTTGGCCCAGGCCCTGCCGGTATCACGCCCGGCGGTTTCGCAGCATTTGCGGGTATTGTCGGAGGCGGGGTTGGTGCAGGTACAGGCCATGGGCACGCGCCGGATTTATTCGGTGCGTCGCGAAGGGCTGGCCGAACTGCGCCGCTATCTGGACCATTTGTGGGGGGATGTGCTGCAGAATTTTGCCGCTGAGATTGAAAACCGAAAGGAACCATAATGACGCAACCCATTGTAAAGAAAGTGTTGGTGGCCTGCGGTTCTGCGCAGGCGTTTGACGTTTTCACCCGTGAGATTGCCACCTGGTGGCCCTTGGCCAGACATACGGCATCTGCCGGGCAAGGGCAGGCCGCACAGGCGATCACGATCGAGCCACATGTTGGCGGCGCCGTGTATGAGACCATGTTTGACGGTACCCGCGACTCGTGGGGGGAAGTGGTTGACTGGCAGCAAGGCACGCGCTTTGCCATGACCTGGCACCCCGGCAGTAACAAGGCGCATCCGACGCGCGTAGAGGTCCGGTTTGATGAAATGCCAGATGGACAAACGCAGGTAACGCTGACCCACAGCGGCTGGGAGGCCTGGGCAGATCAGGCCGATGACAAGCGCGGCACCTATGCCTCGGGCTGGGTCCATGTGTTTGAGGAATGCTTTGCCGGTGCGGCGCAAGCATCCTAGGTCTACGCCCCGGCGCAGGTAGGGTGGGCTCTATTGCCCACCCTCGGCCCGGGTGGGCTTAGTTCTTGGTCTGATCGACCAGTTTGCCGGCGGAAATCCACGGCATCATTTCGCGCAGTTTTTCGCCAACCGATTCGATCTGGTGGGCGTCGTTCAGGCGGCGGGTCGCCTTGAACGAGGGCTGGCCAACGGCGTTTTCCAACATGAAGTCGCGCACGAATTTGCCGTTCTGGATATCGGTCAGAACGCCTTTCATGCGGGCCTTGGTTTCGTCATAGGGCAACACGCGTGGGCCCGAGACATATTCGCCATATTCCGCCGTGTTGGAGATCGAGTAATTCATGTTGGCAATGCCGCCTTCATAGATCAGATCGACGATCAGTTTGACCTCGTGCAGACACTCGAAATAGGCCATTTCCGGGGCGTATCCCGCCTCGACCAGGGTTTCAAAGCCCATGCGGATCAGCTCGACCAGGCCACCACACAGCACGGCTTGTTCGCCGAACAGGTCGGTTTCGCATTCCTCGCGGAAAGTGGTTTCGATGATGCCGGAACGCCCGCCGCCAATGGCCGAGCAATAGGACAGGCCCAGCTCCAGCGCGCGGCCGGTGGCGTCGGTGTCGACCGCAACAAGGCAGGGCACGCCGCCGCCTTTGACATATTCACCGCGCACCGTGTGGCCGGGGCCTTTGGGCGCCATCATGATCACGTCGACGCCGGGTTTGGGTTCGATCAGGTTGAAATGCACGTTCAACCCGTGGGCAAAGGCAATGGCGGCGCCTTCGCGGATATTGTCATGGACGTATTTCTTGTAGGTTTCGGCCTGCAGCTCGTCGGGCATGGTGAACATGATCAGGTCGGCCCAGGCGGCGGCCTCGGCAATGCCCATCACGGTGAGTCCCTCGGCCTCGGCCTTGGCCGCACTTGCCGAGCCTTCGCGCAGGGCGACGACCAGTTCCTTGGCGCCACTGTCGCGCAGGTTCAGCGCATGGGCGTGGCCCTGGCTCCCATAGCCGAGGATGGCCACTTTGGTGTTCTTGATCAGGTTGATATCGCAATCGCGATCGTAATAGACGCGCATTATGGCGGCTCCCTTGGTTGTGTTACGGGGCGCAGAATAGGGCTGGCATGGATAATTGGGTTTCAAAATGGGCATTTGTAACATATATTTCGTTGAAATCATGCCAAGATCATAAGGTTTTAGAGAAAATCATGCATATCAACGATTCTGACCGCCGTTTGCTTCGGCACTTGCAACAGGCGCCGGAACTGGCGCTGGCCGAATTGGCCTCCCGCGCCGCCTTGTCACCGGCCACATGCTCGCGGCGATTGGACAAGTTGCGCCGCGCCGGGGTGATCCTGGGCCAGAGGGCGGTGATAAACTGGGCGGCGCTGGGCTATGAAGTGCAGGTGAGCCTGCGCATCACCTTGGAAAAAAGCGCTCCCAGAGCGTTTGATGAATTCCTTGCGGCGGCGCGTGAAGTGCCGGAAGTCATGGAAATTCAGACCTTTTTGGGCCGGGTGGACGTGCGCCTGCATGTGCTGGCGCGGGATATGGCGCATTATCAGCATTTGTACCGCAGCCGCATCCTGACCCTGCCGCATATTTCCGAGGTCGAGGCATTGGTGCAAATGGCCGAATTGTTGGCCGATCGGGGGCTGCCGTTATGAAGGTGGATGAGATTGACCGCAGGTTTCTGGCCGCATTGAACGAGGACGCAACTTTGTCGGCCGGAGAGCTGGGACGGCGGTTTGGCCTGAGCCAGCCGGCCGCATGGCGCCGGGTAAAACGGTTGCAGGAGGCCGGGGTGTTGGGCGCGCGGCGGGTCGTGCTGGATCGCGAAAAACTGGGATTCTCGGTGACGGTGTTCTTGGGGGTAAAACTGGCCACCAAGCGGTTGGTCAGCCTGGAGGATTTCGAACGGGCGGTCAGTGCGATTGCGGAAGTTCAAAGCGTGCATCATGTGCTGGGACTATATGATTACCGCCTGCGGGTCGCCGCGCGGGACCTTGGGGATTTCGAAAGGGTGCTGCGCCGGCGTATCATGGTGCTGCCTGGGGTCGGAGATGTGGAGGCGAATGTGATGCTGAGCGAGGAAATCCGCCCGGGGCCTTTGTGAGCGGTGGCGCGGGGTGGGCGCCGGGCGCGGTTGTTTGGTTGCAGCCCTGCGCAATGCCCGGCCGGGGATGAACGCGACATGCTCTGGCAGTTCTGAAGGCGGGGCCAAATCATCCTGGCTCGGCGCGTTCCAGCAGGTGCAGGGCAATGGGGGCGTCGGCGCCGGATTTGAGCAACGGGGCGAGTGGCGCAAGGATGCGTCGCTCTGGCCGCGAGGAGAGGAAATCGCTCCACAATGCGCGCCCATTGCTCAACGCGGTCAGGTGGCCGCTGGCCGGGCGGGTCAGGCGCAGTTGCATCTGCGCCATCGCCCCGGGCGCATCGCTCAGCGTCAGACGCTGGGGCACCACATAGCGCAGCGCCGGGGACGCGGTGGCAAGATGTATCTGCGCCACATCGCCAATCGGTGCCGCCAGATCTCGGGCCAGACGCGCGGCGGTTTCCACGCCTTCCTGCCAACACCAGCCAGAGGTCTCGACCGGGCGGGTAAGGTTGCCAGTGGCAAAATAGGCCGGGTCCGAACAGCGACCATATTGGTCGATGACCGGCCCGCCGGTGGCCGGGTCGACGGCGATATGGCTGGCCGACAAGAGCGCGCGCTCGGGGCGAAAGCGCCCCGAAAGGATCACCCCGTCGGTTTCGATTTCCCGGATTTTGCCCCGGGCATCGGCAAAGCGGACCGCCTCGACGTTTTTGCCGCCAACAATGGTCAAGCCCTTGATGCCAAAGTGCATTGGCACGCCCTTGAGCGCCGGGAAAGGCCGCATGAACGCGCGCACGGTGACGCGCGGGCCTTCCTCCAACATGGCTATCGGCCGAATTTTTGCATGCGCGCAGGTAGTGATGGCCGAAAAGGAAACCAGCTCGGAGCCGACGATCACCGGGCGGCGGAACGGGCGCATATGGTGCAGGTAAACCATCGCCTGCAACGCGCCGGTGGTCAGCACGCCAAGCGGCCGGGTGACGCTGACGAAACGCTGGGCGCGGCTGCTTTCGCGCACGCCCATGGCCAGCACCACGCGTTCGGCCTCCAGCGTGGTTTCGCCAATTTCGCTGAGCAGGGACAGGCGCCCGCCGGGATGCAGCGCGGTCACGGTAACGCCGCGGCGGATGTCGACGCCCGCGGCCTGGGCGCGCGCGACCAGCGCGGCGGCGTAGTCGGGGCCTTTCAAGGGGCGGTGGAATTCGCGCAGGCCGAACGGGTAATGCCCGCAATGG
>CAYSBG010000159.1:0-5292 GCA_964429125.1 uncultured Aliiroseovarius sp. | reverse complement strand
GCTGACCCATTTCGACGCGACCGGACAGGCGCATATGGTCGATGTTTCGGCCAAATCGGTAACCGCGCGCGAAGCCATCGCCGAGGGCCGTATCGTCATGACACCCGAAACCCTGGCCCGGGTGCTGGAAGGCAGCGCCAAGAAGGGCGACGTGCTGGGCGTGGCGCGCCTGGCCGGGATCATGGCGGCAAAAAAGACCGCCGATCTGATCCCGCTCTGCCACCCTTTGGCGCTGAGCCGCGTGGCGCTGGAACTGACCCCGGACCCGGCCCTGCCCGGCGTGCGCATCACCGCTACCGTGGCCACCTCGGGGCAAACCGGCGTGGAAATGGAAGCCCTCACCGCCGTTTCCGTCGCCGCGCTGACCATCTATGACATGCTCAAGGCAGTCGAAAAAGGCATGCATATCGAAGGCATCCGCCTGATGCGAAAATCCGGCGGTAAATCCGGAACTTACGAGGCTGGCGCGTGATCGCGACCGACGCCGCCTTGGCGCGGATATTTGCGCTTTTGGGGCCAATGCAGACCGAGACGATCCCCTTGCGCGCGGCTTTCGACCGCGTGCTTGCCGCCCCGGTCAGCGCACCGCGCGACGAGCCGCCGTTTCGCGCGGCCTCCATGGATGGCTATGCGCTCAAAGCCATCGAGGCAGACCCAGAGGCGATGTTTCGCATCGTTGGCGAGGCCGCTGCCGGGCGTGGCTATGACGGCCATGTCGGCGCCGGGGAATGCGTGCGTATTTTCACCGGCGCCCCGGTGCCTGAAGGTGCCGACAAGGTGGTCATGCAGGAACAGGCGACACGCCGGGGCGATCTGATGACACTGGCACGCGTGCTTGATCCCCGCCCGTTCATCCGCCCGCCCGGCGCCGATTTTCACGGCGGTCAGGTGCTACTGGCGCCCCGCCCCTTGCGCCCCGCCGACCTGGCTTTGCTGGCAGCGATGAATTTTGCCGAAATCGCCGTGGCCAGGCGCCCGGAGGTGGCGATCCTGCCCACCGGCGACGAATTGGTCATGCCGGGCGAAGATCCCGCCCCCGGCCAGATCATCGCCTCCAACCCGTTCGCGCTTGGCGCCATGGTCCGCGCCGCCGGGGGGCATCCGCGCACCCTGCCGATCGCGCGCGACACTGTGGATTCGCTTGGCAACGCCTTGCAGCTTGCCAAGGGGGCACAGCTGATCCTGACCACCGGCGGCGCCGCCGGTGGCGACTATGATCTGGTTGCCGACGTGGTGAACAATATGGGGGGGCGCGCCGAAACCCTGGACATCGCCATGCGCCCGGGCAAGCGGCTGATTGTCGGGCAACTCAACGGCGCGGTTCTGCTTGGCCTGCCCGGCACCCCGACGGCGGCGATGGTCTGCGCCCAAGTCTACGCCGTTCCCGCGATTGGCGCCCTGTTGGGCATGGAGCCAACCCGCTGCCCGACGAAAACCGCGGCCCTTGGCACCCCGCTGGACGAAAATGGCGACAAGGAATGCTATCTGCAGGCGTTTTTCGACGCGGGCACCATCACGCCGATTGAGGGCAAGCACGGACTGATCGCCTGCGCCGCCGCCAATGCGCTGCTGATCCGCCCGGTTGGCGACCGCGCCCGTGCAATGGGAGAGCAGGTCGCCTACCTGCCGCTCTGAATTCCACCTGTTGACACAAAACAGGAACACGGTTAGAACAATACCCGAACGCCCATGCGCCATAAAATTAACAACGAACTGGCGGCAAAAATCCGGGCGCACGCAAGCGAGCACAGGAGAATGCCCATGTTGACCCGTAAGCAGATAGAATTGCTGGGATTTATCCACAAACGCATTCAACGCGACGGGGTGCCGCCTTCGTTTGACGAAATGAAAGATGCGCTTTCCCTGCGGTCGAAATCCGGCATCCACCGTCTTATCACCGCGCTGGAAGAGCGCGGCTTTATCCGCCGGCTGGCCCACCGGGCACGGGCGATTGAAATCGTCAAACTGCCGGAAATGATGGAGAGCGGCGGACGCGCGGGGTTTGAGCCGCGGGTGATTGACGGCGACCGGGTTAATCAACCCTCTGCGGCGATGGCCACCGAAACCGCCGGGGTCAACGATCTGCCTCTGCTCGGGCGGATCGCGGCTGGCCAACCGATCGAGGCGATCACCGACGGCGCTTCCAGGGTGTCGGTGCCCGGTCAGATGCTCGCCGGACGCGGCAATCACTATGCCCTTGAGGTAAAAGGCGATTCCATGATTAACGCGGGGATCAACAACGGGGATATCGTGGTCATTCGCGAAACTGCGGTTGCCAATAATGGCGATATCGTCGTGGCCCAGGTGGATGGCTACGAGGCGACCCTGAAACGCTATCGCAAACAGGGCGACATGATCGCGCTGGAAGCCGCCAACCCGGCCTTTGAAACCCGCTTGCTTCGCGAAGGCCAGGTCAAGGTTCAGGGCAAGCTGGTCGGTCTGATCCGCACCTATTGACCTGCGTACAGCCTGGGGGGCATGCGCCGGATCGGCAAGATCCGGCAGCGGTTCTATTGCCTTGATGGCTGGTTCCATGGCCGTTTTCCGGCCACACGTTTTGCCGCGACTTCGCGCCATCCCGCTGGCTCGGCATATATGGCCACCGCGCCGCGCTCGTCCAGATAGGCCCGGTCAATCACCCGACATGCGGCCGGCGCGCCGTCCCGATACGCTGCAAGAATGACCACGTCCGCCCCCGCCGCACAGGCTTGCTCAACCCGGCCCACCGCCCCGCGCCCGCTTAGGTGGACCACGCGCTGACCGCCCAGATCGAACCACACCGCGCCCTTGCCACCGGCAAAACCCGCCCGCGCCGCCGCCACGTCCTGGCTGGCCGCGTCGCCGTCATTTTCCAGCCACGAACGGGCGGCGAATCCCTGCCCGCGTGGCTTGTTGAGCACCCGCCCATCGGGACCGAGCAAGCCGATCAACCCGGCTTGGTCGGAAATCAGCAAATCCGGGCGCGCCGTTTGCGCCCACATTGCCAGCGCCAGCGCCAAAGGCACCACGCCCAACAATCTCCACCGCCCGGATACCAGCGTCAGGATCAGACCGCCAAATGCGATGATCGGCATCACCCACGGCCCCGGCGTAACAACCTGGCCGACCGCGCCATCCAATCCTGAAACCATGTGCGCCACCCAGATGATCCAGCGTAGCGCTGGCGCCATCACCAAAAATGCCAGCCAGCCAAGCCCCAGCGGCGCCAAAACGGCGGCAACCACCGCAGCCGGCATCACCACCGCGCCCATCACCGGCACCGCCAATACATTGGCCAACAACCCGTAATGCGAAACCTGGTTGAAGGAAGCGGCGGAGAATGGCGCGGTTGCCAGCCCGGCCACGGCCGAGGAAATCACCACCGCCAGCACTGGCCGTGCCCAGCCCGGCGCCCGCCACCCCCGCCAATCGCGCAGCGCGCCAAACACGGCGACCAGGGCTGTCGTAGCAGCAAAAGACATCTGAAATCCCGGCTCGGTCAGGCTTTCCGGTCGGACGATCAGGACAATCAACGCCGCCAACGCCACCGCCCGCAAGGTCAGGGCCCGGCGGTCAAACAGCACTGCCAAGAACATTGCTGCGACCATGATGAAGGCGCGTTGGGTCGCCACATTGCCGCCGGAAAGCGCCAGGTAAAACGCTCCCGCCGCCAGCGCAACAATGGCAGCGATTTTCTTGACCGGCAGGCGCAATGCAATCCCCGGCACCAGCGACAACATCACCCGCAAAGCCGCGAAAACAAAGCCGGTCACCAGCCCCATGTGCAACCCCGAAATCGCCAATAAATGCGCAAGGTTCGACGCGCGCAAAGCGGCCAGCGTATCGCGTGACATGGCCGATCTGTCGCCGGTGGTCAGGGCCGCGGCGAATGCCCCGGCCTCTCCGGGCAGGATCGCCTGGACACGGGCGGAAATACGCGCCCTTAGCCGGACAATCGCCAGATCAGATCGGGCCGGCAGCATTTCCAGGACCGGCACCCTGGTATATCCGACCGCACCGATCTGGCGAAACCAGGCCATGCGTTGAAAATCAAATCCCCAAGGCTCTGCCGGCCCGGAAGGTGGCGACAAATGTGCGGTGGTGGCAATGATCATGCCAGGCACCGGGGTTACAAAGTCTTGGTCTCCATGCAGCGAAATGCGCACCCGTTCGGGGATACTTTCGGGCGCTATCCGGTCCAGCCGCACCCGATCCAGGGTCAGGCGCACCGCATCTGACTGGCTGCGATCGACCGCAATGATGCGTCCCTCTACCGGCCCGTAATAGCGAAACTGCAATACCGGCGCGGTCAAATACACTGTCCGCGCCCCGGCCACGCCCCCCCCGCCAAGCAGCAAAGCGGCGGCCCAGAACAGCGGCGCACGCCCGGCCTCGGCCCGCCAGGCCCAATAGGTGCACCCAAGCGCGCCGACCGCCAGCAACAGGAGCGTAGCGCCCGACGGCTCCACCGGCAATTGGAAATACCCGCCAATGCCGGCGCCCAGAAACACCGGCGCCCAGACGAACAATCGCCCACGCGCAGCCTCAAGCCCTGCAAAGAACCCGGCAAACGGCGCCACCCTTGTTCTCTCCCCTGCCATTGTCTAGAACCCGCAGGCTACCCAATCATGGTTTCTAAAAGGTTAACGCCCATGTCCGCCCCCACGCGCCCCGTTGTCACCCGTTTCGCCCCCTCGCCCACCGGGTACCTGCATATTGGCGGCGCGCGCACGGCGCTTTTCAATTGGCTGTACGCACGCGGACGCGGCGGGAAATTTCTGCTGCGCATAGAGGACACCGACCGCGCGCGTTCCACCCCCGAGGCGACGGCGGCAATCCTTGAGGGCATGGCCTGGCTGGGCCTGGACCATGACGACAAAGCCATCAGCCAGTTTGAACGCGCCGACCGCCATGCCGAGGTGGCCCATGAATTGCTGGCCAGCGGTCACGCCTACAAGTGCTTTGCCACGCAAGAAGAGATCGCCGCATTTCGCGAGGCGGCGCGGGCGGAAAAACGCTCGACGCTTTATCAAAGCCCATGGCGCGACGCCAGGCCAGACAGCCACCCGGACGCCCCGTTTGTGATCCGCCTCAAGGCCCCGCGCGACGGGGAAACCCTGATCGACGACCAGGTACAGGGCCGCGTGGTGATCCGCAACGATCAGCTTGACGACATGATCCTGCTGCGATCGGACGGCACGCCGACCTATATGCTGGCGGTGGTGGTGGATGACCACGACATGGGCGTGACCCACGTGATCCGAGGCGACGACCACCTCAATAATGCCGCGCGCCAGATGCTGGTCTATCAGG
>CAYSBG010000158.1:0-5332 GCA_964429125.1 uncultured Aliiroseovarius sp. | reverse complement strand
CCCTGTTTATAAAGGCGCCCGGACGCGGCGGTGGTAACAGCCGGCACAGCCAGGCCCAACGCGCAGGGGCAGGTGATGATCAGCACGGAAACCGCGATGCCGATGGACAGGCGGAAATCGCCGCCGGAATACCACATCCAGAACAGGCCTGCGAACAGGGCCAGCAAATGCACCAGAGGCGCGTAAATCTGTGCTGCCTTGTCGGCCAGCGAGGTATAGCGGTTGCGGGCGTTTTCCGACAGAGCCACAAGCTCGGCAAGCCGATGCAGGGTGGTGTCACCGCCCGCCGCGGTAACCCGCACGACCAATGGGCCGGTCAGGTTGATCTCTCCGGCGCTGACGCGGCTGTCCGGCCCGGCAAAAACCGGATCACTTTCCCCGGTCAGGAGGGCGTTGTCCAGTTCGCTTTCGCCGGTCAGCACAACGCCATCCACCGGCACCCGGGCACCGGGCACCACGCGCACACGGTCGCCTTGCAGCAACGCGCCCACCGGCACGATTTCCTCGCCAGCCTCGCCAAGGCGCGTGGCGCGGGGGACTTCCAACGCCGCCAGTTCCTCGGCGGCAGAGCGGGCAATTGAACGAGTTCGGTGATCCAGATAGCGCCCGGCCAGCAGGAAAAAGGTCAGCGACAGGGCGGCATCGAAATAGGCGTGTTCGCCGGATTGGGTTGTTTCGTAGATCGACAAGCCAGCGGCCAACAGGATTGCCAACGAAATCGGCACGTCCATGTTGAGGCGCCCGACCCGCAATGCCGACCAGGCCGAGCGAAAGAAAACCTGCCCGGAAAACGCAATCGCTGGCAGGGCGATGATCGCGGATATCCAATGGAACATGTCCCGGGTTGCGGCCTCGGCCCCGGACCAGACGGCAATGGAAAGGAGCATGACGTTCATCATCGCAAAGCCCGCGACGCCAAGGCGCATCAGCAGATCGCGCCCGCCACGGTCCAGCCCCTGCGCGGTGATTTGCGAGGGGTCGAGTTCGTAGGCCTCATAGCCCAGCCCGGTCAGGTAGTCGGCCAGTTCGCGCGGGTCGGTCCCCGGGTCGGCATCAATGGTGGCGCGTTTAAGGGTCAGGTTGACCCGCGCCTGACGCACCCCGCGCTGGCGGGACAATCCGCTTTCAACCCCGGCAATACAGGCCGCGCAATAGATCGCCGGCAGGGACAGGATGATCCGTGTTGCTTCGCGCCCATCGCCCTTGTAGGCGCCCCCCGCCGTGTCCTCGGCCAAGGGCGCGGCAATGCAGGCCGGGCAGGCAGAGACCGGCGCGGCCATGGCTACTGCTCCGAGATAAAGAGCTGTAGACGTTGCTGAAACAGCGTTCCGTCTTTGGCGTTGGCTTCGAGGCGCACATACCATTTGCCCGCGCGCAACGGGGTAATCGGCGCAAGGTAATAGCCCTGCGGTGCCCGTTCAAAGGTCATTTCCTGATCCTCCTGGCGCTCTGTCGGGCGGCCAATGGTGGCTTTTATGCTGGCGATATCCTCGGCCGGGATCGGGCTGCCATCTTCTGCGGTAAAGTCGAGGCGCAGATACTCGGGAGAGTCCAAGCCGGCAATCACCGTCCAGCCCAGCGCCAGTTGCGCGGCGCGGTTGGTGTCAAATTGCTGGCTGGCGATATAGCCGTTCTTGACCTCAAGCCCGGAAAAGGTGCCGACCGCCTTGTAGGCCATGAACAGGTTGACCGCCAGGATCACCGCGAAAAAGCCAACCGTGATGTATATCATATGCCAGCCGGTGAACTCTTTCTCACCTTTGGCTTTAGGTTTCGCCTCGGCCATGTTCATTGCCCTTTTCCATTAAATACCGAGTCCTTGAAGGTACGTTCACCGGATTCTCCATCGGTTACCCAGATACGCAATTCGGTCCGGTCGCTTGTCGCCGCGTCAGAGCCGGGAGGCGCAATCAGGTAGAGGCGCTGTTTATACTCCGCATCCGCCGGCGCAACAACCGCAACACCGTCTGCGCCTTCCAGCTCAATTGTAAGGTCCGTGCCCGCCCCAAGAGAGAAGTAGAACGGCCGATCATCGCCATTCTTGTTGCGGATACCCACATCATAGGTATTGCGAACTGAGCCATCGGACAGCACGACAAAGGTCGGGTTACGCACCGGACGCACGGTCAGATCAATATCCGGGCGCACGAACAGAGCGATGATCAAGGCAAGGCCTACCCCGGCCCACAGCACGGTATACAGGATGGTGCGCGGGCGGAAGATGTGCTTGGCCACAGGCAGGTGGACCTTGCCTTCACGCTCGCGGGCTTCGTCCTTCAGCGCGATATAGCCGATCAACCCACGCGGTTTGCCCACCTTGTCCATCATATCGTTGCACGCATCGATACACAGCCCGCAAGTGATGCACTCCAATTGTTGGCCGTCGCGAATGTCGATACCCATCGGGCACACATTGACGCAGGCGTTGCAATCAATGCAATCGCCCAGGCCCTCGCGTTTCTTGCCTTTGCCGCGCGGCTCACCGCGCCAATCGCGATAGCCGATGGTGATGGTGTCTTCATCCATCATCGCCGCCTGAATACGCGGCCACGGGCAGGCGTAGATACAGATCTGTTCGCGGGCAATACCGCCAAAGAAAAACGTCGTCGCGGTCAGCACCAGGATGGTCATGTAGGCGATTGGATGGGCCTGCCCGTTCAGCAGGTTCATGAGCAAGGTCGGCGCATCGGTGAAGTAGAAAACCCACGCCCCGCCCGTTGCCATGCCGATAAACAGCCAAACCGCCCATTTGAACAGGCGCTTGCCCCATTTGCGCGCATCCCATTTGGATTTCCACAGGCGAATGCGCGCGTTGCGGTCGCCTTCGATCCAGCGTTCGGTCAGGATGAACAGGTCGGTCCACACCGTCTGCGGGCAGGCATAGCCGCACCAGACCCGGCCCAGGGCCGAGGTGAATAAAAAGAGGCCGAGGCCCGCCATGATCAAAAGTCCGGCGATGAAATAGAATTCATGCGGCCAGATTTCGATCCAGAAAAAGAAAAAGCGGCGCTCGGCCAAGTCGATCAGGACTGCCTGATCAGGGAGGTTCGGGCCCCGGTCCCAACGGATCCAGGGAGTAAGGTAATAAACGCCAAGGGCGACCGCCATGATCATCCATTTCAGCGCCCGGAATTTACCCCGCACGCGGCGGGGGAAGACGGGTTCGCGGGCCTCATAAAGTTTGCCGGTTGATTCGTCGTTAGCCATGGTCGATCCGATCCTGTGTTTCGCGTAGCCCGGTATAGGGGCGACAAGTTGCTCAATCCTTGACGTGGATCAAGAGGATTATCTGACCATTTGCATATGCGCCCGTGCGCACCGGATTTCACCGTGACAAACCGGCGCGGGGGCGGGCAAACCCGCGCCTCAAAGTCTGTAGGCCACGCGTGTCAGAAACAGTAACAAAATCACCTCGACCGCGCTGCCGAGCAGGTAGTAAATCCATGTCTCGCCAATGCAGCTGGCACCGATGCTGATCGCATAGAGCACCGCAAGGATGATGTTGGCCCATTTGTTCGCGCCTCGGGGCAGGAACAGGGTCAGGGCGACCATCAGGCTGGGAACGATGATGTAAAGCGTTGTTACGGCCAGGAAGGTCTGGTCAATGCGCAGGCCAGAGACCCGGTATTGCGCAATACTTGCCAGCACATCGGCGCGAAAAAGGCCAAAGATATCGACATAGGCAAAAATCAACAGCACGGAAATCCACAGGGCCGATATTTGCAGGCGGGGGTCGATTGGGCGGTTTTCAGCAGACATGGGGCCTCCGTTGTTTAGAGCGTGTCGCGCCTGATCAGATTCCGGCATTCGGCTGGCGGGGCGAGGCAGCGTTTGCGCAAGCAAATGCGTTCGCCCCGGCAGCCGGATTCAATCTGGTGCGACATGCTCAAGCTAAATGTTAACGAAATTAACATTTACGTCAAGCCTAACTCAAAAAAGCGGCACAGCCTTCGCTGCGCCGTTTTTCAGTTGTGCGGCACCGACCCCGGAGAAACGCGCGAACAGGATCAAGGGTCGGTGCCTGCCGGGGAGTGAGGCCCCGGGTCTCGTTTAGCTGGCCGGCTTACTCGCCGCCGCCCAGCTGGTGTACATAGGCCGTCACCGCAGAGATCTGCGATTCGGACAATTTGGCATTCCAGTTCGGCATCACCCCGCCGCGACCATTGGCTATGGTCTCGGTAATAGTGGCACGGTCGCCACCGAACAGCCAGATCGCGTCGGTCAGGTTCGGCGCGCCAAGGTCGCGGTCGCCTACGCCCCCGTCCCCATGGCAAGCGGTGCAATTGTCTTCAAACACCACCGCACCGGCCTCGGCCAGAGTGGCGTCGTTCTCGCCACCGGCAAGGCCGACCACATATTCGATGACCTGGGCCAACTCGTCTTCTTCAAGAACCTCGCTCCAGGCCGGCATGTCGCCCAGCCGTGTTTCGTCATCCGCAGTCGAGCGGATACCGTGGGTGATGGTGGTGTGGATGGTTTCCACGTCCCCGCCCCAGAGCCAGTCATTGTCGAGCAGGTTCGGGTAGCCCTTGGCGCCAGCCGCACCTGAACCGTGACATTGCGAGCAGAACGTGGCGAAAGTCGCCCGGCCGTATTGGATGGCATAGTTCTGCAACGCCGGGTCTGTGTCCAGAGTGGTCAGGTCCGCGCTGGCCAGCTTGGCGTTCAATTCCGCGTTCATGTCGGTAAACTTCTGGATGTCAGCGGCCACATCAGCCCGTGTCGACCAGCCCAGCAAACCTGGGGTCGCCCCTTTGAGCAACGGCCAAGCCGGATAGGCGATGGTATAGCCAATCGCCCAGATGATGGTGGCGTAGAATGTCCACACCCACCAGCGCGGCATCGGGTTGTTATACTCCTGAATACCATCCCACTCGTGGCCAGTGGTTTCGACTTCTTTCTTTTTGGTCGTCTGCTTAGCCATTAGCGTGACCCTCCTTCAAAGTGGCGGCGGGGATGTCCCCCACGCCGGCGGGTTTATCATCGTGCCGAAACGGGATGTTGACCGTATCTTCATAGACCTTGGTGCTGCCTGGGCGGAAAGCCCAGAGCACCACGCCAATGAAGAAGCCAAAGATGGCCAGCATCACCCAGCTGTCTGCGATCAGGCGAAAGATGGAATAGGTGTCCATGATTTCCCCCTTACCGGCTTGCGTCAGGAATGAAGGTCGAGAAATCGACCAGCGTGCCCAACATTTGCAAGTAAGCGATCAGCGCGTCCATCTCGGAGATGCCCGGCTGGCCATCGAAGTTGCGCACATTGACCGGAGGCGATTTGTAAATGCTCTCCTCGCCATAGCGCGCCTGCAACCCGTCATAATCGCTGTCGGGA
>CAYSBG010000157.1:0-5363 GCA_964429125.1 uncultured Aliiroseovarius sp. | reverse complement strand
GCCACCAGACGCGGCAATCGAGCCCAATACGTCCCGGTCGAGGGTAAAGCCGAACCCTGCATTTCCGTCGCCAAATCCGGCTGCGCGTACATCATCGCGACTGCGCCCGCTGGTCGTGGTTGCCACCAGCCCCCGGTCGGTGAAAAGCCCAAGCCGTAGCGGCCCGGGGTGCGCCGGATCATGCGCCCATCCGAATAACTCCCGGGTGTCAGCGCCCTCGATATACCCTCGCAATCCTGCGCGCCCGGGCGCCAGACGGCGCTTTACCACGCGCACCAATTTGCCTGCAGAGGGTTTCAGAAGCATGGGCTCTCTCGGTTCAGTCAAGCGCGTCGTAATCGGCGCGGGCCATCATTTCGGCAAGCTCCCGAATTTGCACCCGCGGCACCCAGCCAAGTTTTTCCCTGGCTTTGGAGGCATCGCCGATCAACAGGTCCACCTCGGCTTGGCGAAAGAACTTTTTGCTGACCCGCAGCACCTTGCGCCCGGACTTGCGATCACTGGCGGTCTCGTCGATGCCGGAGCCGTTGAACTCCAGCTCCATATCCAATGCCTCCCCGGCATAACGGACAAAGTCGCGTATCTGGGTGGTGACGCCAGTGGCCAGAACGTAATCATCCGCCTTGTCCTGCTGCAACATGCGCCACATGCCTTCGACATAATCCCCGGCAAAGCCCCAGTCACGCTGGGCGTCAAGATTTCCCAGCGTCAACACCTCCTGCGAACCGCGGGCGATGCGGGCCAATGCGATGGTGATTTTCCGGGTAACAAACTCGGCACCGCGCAGCGGGCTTTCGTGGTTGAAAAGGATGCCTGAGCTGGCGTGCATGCCAAAGCTTTCGCGGTAATTCATCGTCATGTAATGGCCAAACACCTTGGCCACCCCATATGGGGAACGCGGATAAAGCCGGGTTGTTTCCCGCTGTGGCACCTCTTGAACCAACCCGAACATTTCCGAGGTCGAAGCCTGATAAAACCGAACCTCCGGGTGCAGCGAGCGCAGCGTGTCCAACACCCGAAGCACCCCCATTGCATCGACGTCCGACGTGTAAAGCGGCAATTCCCAGGATGCCCCGACAAAGCTTTGCGCCGCGAGATTGTAAAACTCATCAATCTTGATACCCCGAAGCGTGCGGAAAACATTATTTGAATCGGTCAGATCAAATTCATGCAATGTGACCCGTTCGGTGATGCCCAGAATATCCAGACGCACGTTCTCCGGCTGTGAAATGCGCCGCACGCCGCCATGCACTTCATAGCCCTTGTCCAACAGCAGCTTGGCCAAATACGCGCCATCCTGTCCGGTAACCCCGGTAATAAAAGCTGTCTTCATGGGGAGGCGACTCTTTTCTGTTGATTTCATGTTGGGGTTCATATGCCCCAATCGTGCGCCCAAGGAAATACTGGCGGCGCAGTTAGACGGAAAAAAGACGGAAATGGCACGATGTCGCAGGTGCAGGAAAACCCGTTTTGCGTTCTGTTCCACACCACAGGCGGTCGAGGACCCCATCAAGAGTTCTTGCTTTTCTATCAAATGGTCGGACAATATGGGCCAAGTCAATTTCCAAACTGAGAGCAGCAGAATTTCATGATCACACCTGTACTTCTATGCGGCGGGTCCGGCACCCGGCTGTGGCCTCTTTCCCGCAAAAGCTATCCCAAGCAATTTGCGGAAATTGTCGGGCAGGAGAGCCTGTTCAAGGCGGCCGCCCGGCGGTTTGTCGGCCCGGAGTTCGCCCACCCCCTGATTGTGACCAACAATAATTTTCGCTTCATTGTCACCGAACAGCTGGCCGCTTGCGAGATCTCTCCTGCGGGTATTCTGATCGAGCCAGAAGGGCGCAATACGGCCCCCGCAGCAGCGGCCGCAGCGCTCTGGCTGGAATCGCGCGCCCCGGGCGAGATGCTCTTGCTGCTTCCCAGCGATCACGCGGTTTCCGATCCCGGGCTTTTTCGCGAAGCGGTCAAGAAAGGCATTCCCGCCGCCGAGCAAGGCCAAATCGTTACCTTTGGCATCGTGCCGACCCGGCCAGAAACCGGCTTTGGCTGGTTGGAATCGGGTGAAACCACCCATCCCGGCGTGCAAAAGCTTAATCGTTTCATTGAAAAGCCCGATGCGAAAACCGCCGAAATCCTGCTCAAGGGCGCGCAGAACCTTTGGAATGCCGGGGTATTTCTGGCGCGTGCAGACACGCTGCTTGCTGCTTTTCGTGACCACGCGCCTTTGATCGTCGAAAACGTTTCTGCCGCGCTGGAGGCCGGGGAAAACGACCTGGGTTTCACCCGGATTGACCCGGCATTGTGGCAGGGTGTTCCCGAGGATTCGATCGACTACGCGATCATGGAGAAAGCCGGTAATGTCAGCGTTGTCCGGTTTGACAGCCATTGGTCTGATCTGGGAAGCTGGGAGGCGGTCTGGCAGGAAAGCAGCCGTGACGCCAACGGCAATGCGCTAAGCGCGCATGCCACGGCGATTGAGTGCAACGGCTCTCTGCTGCGATCGGAAAACGACGCGATCGAGCTGGTAGGGATTGGCCTGCAGAACATCGTTGCGGTGGCCATGTCCGATGCGGTGATGGTTGCCGACATCTCAGATAGCCAGAACGTCAAACAGGCGGTGAACATGCTCAAAGCGCGCGGCGCCAGCCAAGCCACGCAATTGCCGGTGGATTATCGCCCCTGGGGGTGGTTCGAAACCCTGATTCTGGCCGAGCGTTTCCAAGTCAAGCGCATCCATGTAAACCCCGGTGGCGCCCTAAGCCTGCAAAGTCACGTGCACCGTTCTGAACACTGGATCGTGGTCGCCGGTACGGCACGTGTGACCGTCGATGACAAGGTAAGCCTGGTGAGTGAAAACCAGAGCGTTTATATTCCACTGGGCGCCCATCACCGCATGGAAAACCCCGGCAAAGTGCCTATGGTACTGATCGAGGTGCAGACCGGGCCGTATTTGGGCGAAGATGACATTGTTCGCTATGAAGATGTCTATGCGCGCTCCTGAAGCCGTTCGCTGGCTTCCTTGTTTATCAAGGGTGTAGGGATGCAGGTGTACGGTCCCTGTGGCATGGCGTATAGGAGCCCCCAGGCTCGCAAATCCAAACTCCATCGGAGCGCCGCAATGGAAAACCCCCTCAGCCAGCGGACCCGGGCGGCGAGACTTGATCTGAATTTGCAGCCATGATCGGCCGTTTCATAAACCTTTTCCAACGCTACACCGACAGGCATCTTTGCCTGGAATACACCTGTGACGCGCCACAGGTTGTCCTTGAATTGAAGCACAGACAGCTGCTGGTGCGCGGATCTGTTCCGCGTTCCGCAGGCGCGGCCGCCTGTATTCGCCTCAGTACCGGGGGCATACAAAGGGAAGGGCCGGTGGATCAGCGCGATGGGTCTTTTGCGTTGAATATCCCGTTCGCGCCCGGGCCAATCTCGCTACAATTCCTGAGCGCCGGGCACACATCGGCAGACAGCGAAATCTTTGTGATCCCGGGCTTTCCCGCCCGGCGCCTCACCCTGGCCAAGGTGCAGTTGCTGCCCGTGTTCATGCTGCGCCTTCTGCATCTGTTGCCGCAAGCCTGGCGCTGGTTTCATCACAAAGACCCAATGGCGCGCATTGCACTGCGCAATGGCCTGGGATTGGAACCCATGGCAATTGCCCTGCCGCTTGACGAAAAGCTGCTCTCTGCCACGCGTTCCGGCCAAACTGCAGAACCGGAATACCGCAAAACCGTTTTGCTGATCATGCCGGTTTTCAACGCGTTTGAACAGGTTGTCGAGGCCCTGTCCCGCCTGGAAAGCAACACCTCTGCGCCCTGGCATTTGCTTCTTGTCGAAGATTGCTCGACCGATCCACAGGTGCGCCCCTTCCTTCGCAAATGGGCGGAACGGGTGAATGCAGGAACCGGTCGCGGACGGGTAGAGCTGCTGGAAAATGACCAAAATCTCGGGTTTGTCGGCACGGTCAATCGCGGGTTTTCCACTTTGCTGCAAATGCATGAAACGGCTTGTGACACCGACGGCGTGGCGGTGGTGCTGCTTAATTCAGATGCGTTTCTGCCCAAAAACTGGGAAACACGCCTGCTTGCGCCCTTTGACGCGGATCAATCCGTGGCCAGTGTCACGCCAATGTCCAACGATGCAGAGCTCTTGAGTGTGCCGGTTATGGCCCGCCGCCAGCAATTGCGCCCGGGTATGGCAGATAGGCTTGACCAGGTCGCGGCGCGGCTTGCAAACGTCCCGGATCAGGGGATCACCCTGCCAACAGGGGTTGGCTTTTGCATGGCAATCAGCCTGGCCTGGCTTCGGCGCGTTGGGGTGTTTGACCCGGTTTTTGGCGCCGGATATGGCGAAGAGGTGGATTGGTGCCGCCGCGCCCTGGCCCTTGGCGCGCGCCACCTTGCCCAACCCAGGCTGTTTGTTGAACATAGCGGTGGCGCGTCTTTCGGATCGGCCGAGAAGCAAAGGCTTCTGGCTTTGAACGGCGCCCGCCTGTCGCGCAGATATCCCGATTTTGACAGCCAGGTGCAGGATTTTATTGCCACCGATCCGCTCCTTTCGGCGCGTCTTGTGCTTGGTCTTGCCTGGGCGGGTCAGGAACGCAAAGCGCGTAGTGGTGGGCCGGTGCCGGTGTACCTTGCCCACGCATCCGGTGGCGGGGCCGAGATGGATCTGGCACGCCGTCTGCGCAGTGACATCGCCCAAGGGGGTGCGTCCGTGGTGCTGCGGGTCGGGACAAGCGCCGCCGCCTGGCAGATCGAGCTGCACGCAGAAGCCGGTGTCACCATGGCAAGCACCAATGATACGAGGCTCCTCAAACGGCTCCTGAAAGAATTGCCAGAACGGCGGATAATTTATTCCTGCGGTGTAGGCTTTCATGATCCGGTGGCCTTGCCGGGAGTCCTGCTATCGCTTGGTGGCGCGTCCATTGGCGGCTGGGAGGTGTTGTTTCACGACTATTTTCCCCTCAGCCCGTCTTTTACCCTGTTGGGCGATGACGGGCTGTTTCATGGGGTGCCAACACCGGAAAATACCCTGGATCGCGCCCACCATTTCCACCGCCCGGACGGCAAAGACGTTGACCTTGCCACCTGGCAGGAATCTTGGCGGAAACTGATGGCACAGGCAGATCGGCTCGAAGTTTTTTCCGACAGCAGCAGAAAACTGGTCGCCGAGGCCTTTCCACAACAGGCGGCCAAAATCGCCCTTGCCCCGCACAAGCCCTTGCATGATGTGCCCCACCTCTCGCCAGCAAACGCCGCGAATCCGGTGATTGGCGTTCTAGGCAATATCGCTCCACACAAAGGCGCGGATGTATTGCGCGACCTAAGCCGCATTCTGGCGCGTGGCAAACAAGCCAAACTGGT
>CAYSBG010000156.1:0-5367 GCA_964429125.1 uncultured Aliiroseovarius sp. | reverse complement strand
ATTCGCCGGTGTATTTGGCCAGTTCGGTCATGGTGCGGGTGGCACGCCGTTGGGTGACCAGCCCCGCCGCATGCCACGTTGTACCGCAAGTCAGTTGACGGCGTTCGCACAAAACAACATCGGCGATGCCAAGCTTGGTCAGGTGGTACGCGATCGAACATCCGGCAATGCCGCCGCCGACGATTACAACATTTGTATGGGCAGGCCGGTTCATGGGGTCCTCGACTAAACGATCATACACGACAACGGGTGGGGTTGCAGACCAACGGCCTGCACCCATGCCAGCCCCTTAGAAACCGGATTTTATTTCCTCGAATGCAACGATCATCTTCTGGCGCAGACGGTTGTCCATCGGTGCTTGCGCCAACATAGGGGTTGTTACCTCGCCCAGAACCGAGGCCGGCAGGATGTTCATCGAACCAAAGAAATTCGCCACCCGTCGGCTACAGGGCCGTTTGTATAATTCCTGCGGCGTGGCCAGTTGTTCAAGTTCGCCGTCAAACATCACCGCGACCCGGTCGGACATGGTCAGCGCCTCTTCTTGGTCATGGGTGACCAGCACAAAGGTAATGCCCAGAGCGCGTTGCAAATGGCGCAGTTCGGATTGCATCGCCTCGCGCAGCTTCTTGTTCAGCGCCGACAGGGGTTCGTCCAGCAACAGATCCTTGTTCCGCAAAAGGTTCTCGGGGTCGTAATAGCCGTCAATCAGGCCCATAAACGCGTCGCTGACCGTCATGTCGGCGGCGACTTCATACCGTTCCCTGGTATATTCCAGATTCTCGTTTTCAATTGCCGCCAGCGTCAGCAGGATCTCTCCCTTGGAAGTGAAATGGTTATAGATCGTGGTCAAGGGCAAGGGAGCGTGGCTGGAAGATATCCAGGGACGGCGGTATCTGGACGCGATCGGCGGGATGTGGTGCACGAATATCGGCCTGGGCAGCGAAGAAATGGCCGATGCCATTGCCGATCAGGTGCGCGAATTGGCCTATTCCTCGACCTTCACCGACATGACCAACGCCCCGTCGGCCGGTCTGGCGGTAAAAATCGCAGAACTGACGCCGGGCGATCTGAACCGGGTGCATCTGACCACCGGCGGATCAACCGCCGTCGACAGCGCCTTTCGTCTGATCCAGTATTATCAGCGCAGTCGTGGCAAACCGGAAAAACGCCACGTCATTGCCCGCCATCAATCCTATCACGGATCCACCTATGCCTCGATGTCCATCGGTTGCAAGACTGGCGACCGCGCGCCCGAATTCGCCTATATCGAAGACACCGTTCACCATCTTTCTGCCCCCTATTTCCATCATGCGCCCAAAGGCATGGACGAGCCCGCCTTCACCCGTTTTCTGTCGCAAAATTCGAGGACAAAATACACGAACCGGGGTCGGACAACGTCGCCGCCTTCTTTGCCGAACCGACCATGGGCTCGGGCGGGGTGATCGTTCCGCCCGAGGGATATCTGGCGATCGGGGCGATGATCTATTCCGACCGGATTCACGATGTGATCGCCGGGCCGGGCAAGGACCGCTGGTACACCAGCGGATTCACCTATTCCGGCCACCCGGTTTCATCTGCCGCGGCCCTGAAGAACATCGAAATCATGAAACGGGACAGGTTGCCCGAACGTGCCCGCGAAATCGGTGCCTATTTCGAACAGCGCCTGCAAACGCTTTATGACCTGCCCATTGTCGGTGATGTGCGCGGGTGCAAAATGATGATGTGCGTGGAAAACGTGGCCAACAAGGAAACCCGCGCGCTGCTGCCGGACGAGGTGAATATTGGCAAGCGGATATCCGATGCCGCGGAAAAGCTGGGCCTGATCGTGCGCCCCATCGGCCATCTGAATGTCATGTCACCTGCCCGGATCGTCAGTCGGGAAGACGTTGATTATATCGTTGAAAACCTTGGCCAGGCAATCACTCAAGTCAGCAACGAATTGGATTACCAGGGCCAGGACTCATTACAGCCACCAAATGACGGTTGCAGCGATGCAGATTGGAGAGAAGAAGGTGTGCGCACAGCGGTCATATCGGGTTGATATACGCCGCCAGTCCGTGAGCTTACCAAACATGGTTTCGACCTTATGCCGTTGTTTTACGAGGTTTTGTCGGAAGAGATCTGGCGCTGTCGATTCCGCCTTGGGTGACCAACGGTAAACTGAATTATCATGCCGCATGGCGAACATGGTCACCGCCATTTTCCGGGCAAGGGCGCGCGTCGCTTTCTTCATCCCCTTGCGTTTGGCAACCTGCATCGCCCGGGCCTTCATCCGCGGCAAGCCGATCCACCGCTTCGCGCAAGAAAAGACCCATCATTTGCCCTCGAAATACTCGGGGCACCTCTCCGATAATGACAAGATGCCGGGACTCCATGATTATGCAGAGGTCTTCCAGAGTATTTTTGGAAAGATGAAATGGCGGGCTTGCCATCGCGCAAACGACGGGTTTGCCCACCGCCCTTCTCAGCCGCCCTTTTCAACGGCGATACGCGCGCAGGTAGTGACGCTCAAACAACCGTTTGGCCCAGTGAAACAGCTTCATCGGCGGCAGGAACAACGTCCTGTTGCCTTTGCGATAGACCAGTATGCCTTTGTCGATGGTGTCAACAATACATATCAACTCGACCTTGAATTCATGGCTCATGGGCTGATCTTTCAAGTCGGCGATGATGTTGGCAACCGCGGCTTCGGCCTGCAGATCGGCCTGGTGGGCCTGTTTGGCCAGCCATTGCGGCCCTGGGTAGGAGCCAGTGTCGCCAACCACGAAGCTGCGCTCCCAGCCTTCGACCCGGCACATGGCGTCGGCTTTGATGAACCCGCCTTCCGAGCGGGGCAGATCGGTATTGTCGAGCCATTCTGGCCCGGTCATGCCGGGCATGAACAGGACCAGGTCGGCGTCGATTTCTTCGCGTTCGGTGATGACCTTGTCGGCGGTGATCTGTTTGGGCTTGGCGCCCAGGTGGGTCTTGATCCCCCGCCTGGCCATTTGTGCGAGCAGCCCCTTGACCGCCTTTTCACCAAGCCGGATGCCGGGCTTTTCGGCCCCGTTAAAGAACACGAGATTGAACTTGTCGCGCCGCCCCTGCCTGCGCAACAGGGTGTCGACGCCGAACAGAAATTCAAACATCGGCCCGCCGCGTACCGCTCCGGGTTCTTTCGGGTTGGTGCCAAAGCCAAAGGCAATGGTGCCGCCTTCCATGTCGTTGATTCGGTCGTGAATTTGCTGCCCATAGGCGGGGCCGGAACAGGGGATGATGGCGTTTTTGACCAGTCCGGGCAGTTTCTTGATAAACCGGCTGCCGGTAGCGATGATCAAGTAGTCATTGGTCAGTTCCTCGCCCGCTTCGGTCACGACCTTGCGCCCGCCATCGGCAACCGAAGCCACCTTTCCCTGGTGCCACACCACGTTTTCACGGGCGAAAAACCTCTCAAGGTTGACGTCGATGTCGGCGGCGTTGCGCAGGCCCGAGGGCATCCAGATCAGGCTGGGAAGATAGGTCAGGTGGTTGTCCGGCGATAGCACGGTAATCTGTGCATCAATGCGGGATTTGCGGATTTCGCGCACGGCTGTCAGGGCGCCAAAGCCCGAGCCGAGGACAAGAATATGGGGCATGGTTTGTTTCCTGTGGATGTCTGGCCAAAACGGCGTTGTGCCAGATCTAAGCCGCCTGGGCAGTTTTACACTGCGACAGGTTGCCCCGCCCCGGCGTCACCCTCGGGCCCGCCAGCGGCGCACCAGCCCGAGCAAAAGGGCCATTAATGCGATCGCAACCGCGCCGTATTTGGCCATTGAAAGGCGGCTGGCGGCGGCGACAAGCTCTGGCGTGGCGGCCTCTGGCGCGACGCTCAGCAGCCGGGCGATCAACGCATTTTCACCGTAGTCAAACGCCGCGTAGACCACGGCCAGGACCGAAAGAGCGAGCGCCGGGCCGCGCGGATACAAGCGCCGGAAGGAGAACACCAGCGTCAGCGCCAGGAGCGCCGGGAAAACCCGGTCAAGCCCTTGCTGCGCGGTCAGGTAGAACGCGCGCCCCTCGGCGCCGAGTGCCTCCAGCAAACTGCGGGCATCGGCGGGGGAATAGCCCCAGGGGCGCATGTCAAAAATCAATGCCCCTTCGCTGTAGCCCATGAGTTTCGGCACCGACCACAGCCCCATTGCCGCATAGACGCCAAGCGTCGCCGCAACAATGCCCCAGAAAACCAGCCGCATGAGCCCCCCGCTTTGCCATTTGACTACGCCGTAACGCCAGGTTTCACCTGCCTGCCCGGACTGGCCACGGCGCATCGTCGGGGCATCCTTAGCCGTTCGGCAGAGAAAACACCACGGCGCGCGTTCATGGGTGTTCGCCATCTCTGCCGGTGTTTACCCGCCCGCTCGGTTGCAGATGCCGCTTCAATCCGATGAAATGCCGGCGCGCGTCTCGCTTTCCCCGGAAAATGCGCTAAGCTCGTTTCGGGCTGATCCCCAGCCCGCCCCTGAAAGAGGAATTGGCATGATTTTCGTGAGCGGAATATACATAGGCATCAGCGCGCTGTTACTGATGGCGCTTTCCCTGCGGGTCAGCCTGATGCGCCTGAAGGGCGGGGTTTCGGTGGGAGCGGGCGAGGACAGGCGGTTGGCCAACGCGATCCGCCTGCAGGCCAACCTGACCGAATACGCGCCCATGGCAATGCTGCTGATCCTGGCGTTGGAATTGCAGGGCGCTCCGGATTGGGCATTGCATGCAAGCGGTGGGGCATTCTTGTTGGGCCGGGTATTGCACGGGGTCGGTTTTTCACGCCAGCCGCAGCAAATGGGCCTGCGAAAGTGGGGCATGGTCGTGACCTATTCGATGCTGGCGGGCGCCGGGGCCGCAACCATCGCCTATGCGCTTGGCTGGATCCGCTGATTTTTTTGCCCTCCGGTGCATTTTTCCCTTGCAGAGCGGCGCCATGTTTCTTATCTCCCCCTCACCCAAGGACGCGGGCGTAGCTCAGGGGTAGAGCATAACCTTGCCAAGGTTAGGGTCGAGAGTTCGAATCTCTTCGCCCGCTCCATTGGGTTCTCTGGCCACCCGGCCGGAACAGGACAGGAAGCCCCCAGAGGCCCCGAGCATTGCTCGGGGCTTCCTGCGTTTGGCACGGTGTTTTTTCGGATCACTTGCCGGGGTGATTCTTGGGTCAAGCCAACTTATGTAATATATTTCATAATTGACTGAGTTCTTGAAAGGCGTATCCACTTGATACATATCAATATTCATATTTTTTGGCGCGCAAGCCAAGGGCTACCAAATTGTCGCACCCGGTAATATAGTGCATGCGAGATTAAAGCGTTTCGCGTTTATGTCGAGGCACAACATGAACTCGAAACGCCCATGACATTGAGA
>CAYSBG010000155.1:0-5457 GCA_964429125.1 uncultured Aliiroseovarius sp. | reverse complement strand
ACTGGGTTTCGGTCTCGATCTTTTTCGGCATCAGATTGAGCAGGGCGATGCGCATGGGCCGGATATCCTGACGCGCTGCCTGATCCTCGCGCATGACCATCACGCCCTCGTCCTGGAGGACGTCGGCGGCGGGCAGGGTGGCGGGGATCTTGATAGGCATATCGGTTCCGTTCAGCGGCTCAGGCGCGTTCCAACGCGGGTGCGATCAGGGTCGAGAAATCCGTGGCCGTGGCAACCTTGGCCACTTCTTCGGCCGTGATGGTGACCCCGTGGCGGGCCATGGATTGGTACAGCGGCTGGCGGTGTGCCAGGGCACGGCCATAGGTGTAGCGGATGAAGTCATCGGGATTAACTTCATCCTCCAATATATTGTTTTCGGCCAAATATTCATCCCAGACGCATTCAAGGAATGCCGGCTGATAGGCCATCGGCTTGGGGGCCTGGGCAAAACGCCGGATCAGCTCTTTTGTATGGGCTGCGCTGCCCTTGATCCAGACCAGCAGGCAGCGTTTGTTCAGCTCGGCCAGAAGCGGATCGGCCAGCCCGGCATCGGGATCGATCCATTCGCAGATGGAGCCGCCAGTGTCACATATGAAATCGCGATAGCCGTAGATGTCTTCGGCGCGTTCAATGAAATAGCCGGTTTCCATAAGTGCGGCGATTTCGCCGGTGCGAAACTGCGCCTGCCGGTGGCGGTATTCAGCGATTGCCAGCCCGCCAAGGCCGGGGTTGCCCGGCTTGCCCAGATAGGTCGAAACCGGGGTCAGGTTTTCAAAGGTGATGTTTGAGGTCAGATCAAGGGAATCGCTTAACAGCAGGTCGCGCAGGAACGGGTTTTTCATCGCCTCGCGTTTGGCGTTGTCAGATATGAATTCGCCCATGTAGCGGGTGCCGATACGGTAGTCGACCGAGTAGTGAAACCAGTCTCCGGTCGCGCGCAAAAGGTTGGATAGCCGGGTCTTGCCCAAGCCCGACATACCAAAGATCAGAACGTGTTTGTGGCTGGCGCCCAGCCATTCGTTCGCGGTGTCATACAGCATGTTGCCCTCGTTTGCGAAGCCGTCCTACTTCGTAGAACGCCCGCACGCGCGGGTCAAACCGGAAACCGGCGCGCCGATTGGTGCAATCAGCGGCAGGCGGGCAAAGCCGATCGCCACATCCACGCGGGTCCGTCCAGGCGGTGGGAGTCACAGGGGTGTATCCGTGGTTATCTGATACGTTCGCGCAATCCCGGCGCTGATCCTGGCCCAGGGGCTGGCCGCGGTGCGCGCCTGATGGGCATCAAAGCTGGCCTGATCGGTGAAGGCTTCGGCCACCAGCAGGCGCGTCGGGCATTGGGGATCGGGGCGCACGTCAAAGGATATGCAGCCCGGCTCGGCCCGGGACAGGCGAATATGTGCGTCAAGCGCGTTGAGGACCGCAGGCAGCCGCGCGTCGGGCACATCCAGATAGCCGGTGAGCTGGACCACCATCGGGTTTTCCTTCTTGAAATTCACCCAAGTCGTGGCAGCATAATAGCCGCCGCGCACCAACGCAATCACCGGCTTTGCCGGCGCCGGCCTGCGGATCAGATTGCCAGGGAAAACATGAGCAAGAGCGCGAGCACGACAAGGGCCGCAAATATGCAAAACGCGCGGGTTTGCCAGGCTTTCTTTGGGGTGTAGCAGCGACCGCATTTGCCGCCCCCAAGCCGCATTCTGTGCCCGCAGGATTTACATCTGAAAACACGTATTGGCGCGAAGGAAACTGCCATTGAAATTGCCTCAAAAACGTTGGATTGGAAAAAAGGCAACTCTTGAAAAATGCAAATGCTCTGTGCGAAATTGGTAGTCGGCATGAAGTGCGCGGTAAACACTTTCCTTTTCTTTTGCCTGAAATAGGTCCTATTTGGCCGGATCACCCGCCAAGTGACAGCCTATGGGTGTTTCTTTTGCCATAAAACCACCATGAGTTGTGTCACATGTGGACTCCGGCGCAGTAACCGGCTTCGGACGGCGAATCAGCGGGCGTTCTGCTGTCCGCGCCGGCAGGCCAGCCGGGATGCAGGTATGTCCAATGTGCCAACAAGGCGCATGCGCATGGCTTTCATACTTCCATAAATATCCCCGCCGGAGGCGTTGAATCGTTTATTCCCACTCGATCGTGCCCGGCGGTTTGGAGGTGATGTCATAGGTCACGCGATTGATGCCTTTGACTTCGTTAATGATCCGGGTTGCGGTTTCGCCGAGGAATTCGTGGCTGAACGGGTAGACATCGGCGGTCATGCCGTCGACCGAGGTGACCGCGCGCAAGGCGCAGGCATAGTCATAGGTGCGCCCGTCGCCCATCACGCCGACGGTTTTCACCGGCAGGATCGCCACAAAGGCCTGCCAGATTTCATCATACAACCCGTGGCGGCGAATCTGGTCGATATAGATGGCGTCGGCCTTGCGCAGGATTTCGAGTTTCTCGCGGGTAATTTCGCCGGGGCAGCGGATCGCCAGGCCGGGGCCGGGAAACGGGTGGCGGCCGATAAAGCTGGCGGGCAGGCCAAGTTCGTGGCCGAGCGCGCGCACCTCGTCCTTGAACAGCTCGCGCAGCGGTTCGACCAGTTTCAGGCCCATCTTTTCCGGCAGGCCGCCGACGTTGTGGTGGCTTTTGATCGTCACCGAGGGCCCGCCGGAGAAGCTGACGCTTTCGATCACGTCCGGATACAGCGTGCCCTGGGCCAGGTATTGGGCGCCTTCGATCTGGTTGGCGTATTTTTGAAACACGTCGATGAACAGCCCGCCGATGATCTTGCGTTTGGTTTCCGGGTCACTGACCCCGTCGAGCGCGCCCAGGAACAATTCGCTTTCATCCGCATGGATCAGCGGCAGGTTATAGGCGTCGCGAAACATGGTGACCACTTCTTCGGCTTCGTTCTGGCGCAACAGGCCGTGGTCGACGAAAACGCAAGTCAGCTGTGCGCCGATCGCCTCGTGCAGCAATACAGCCGCGACCGAGCTGTCAACCCCCCCGGACAGGGCGCAGATCACGTGGGCGTCGCCGACCTGGTCGCGGATCTTGCGGATCGCCTCGGCGCGGTAGGCGCCCATGGTCCAGTCGCCGGTGAACCCGGCCAGGCGGACAAAGTTCTCATACAATGTCTTGCCGTTTGGCGTGTGGTGCACCTCGGGGTGGAATTGCACCGCGTAGAAATGGCGCGCGGCATCGGCGGTGATGGCAAAGGGCGCGTTGGGCGAGGTGCCATAGACCGAAAACCCCGGGGCAATTTTGGCCACATGGTCGCCGTGGCTCATCCACACCTGTTCGCGTCCATCCAGAAACCAGCCATTGAGCAGGTCAAGACGCGCGCCGGCGGGCGCGACATAGGCGCGGCCAAATTCGGCGGTGCCGTGGCCGCTTTCGACCGTGCCGCCCAGCATATGCATCATCACCTGCTGGCCATAGCAGATGCCCAGCACCGGAACCCCCAGGCTGAACACGCTTTCGGGGGGGCGGGGCGAGCCGGCGTCGATGACCGAGGCCGGACCGCCGGAAAGGATGACCGCCTTGGGCGCAAATGCGTCCAGAAAGGCGTCATCGACCTTTTGAAACGGGTGGATTTCGCAATAGACATTCAACTCGCGCAGGCGCCGCGCAATAAGTTGCGTAACCTGGCTGCCAAAGTCGATGATAAGAAGGCGGTCGTGTTCTGTGCTGGTCATGGGCGCTGATTACGCACCCATCGGCGCCAACGCAAGGGGGGTGACATGGCGCGACGGCGGTTTGGCCGGGAAATGTCGTTTTCCCCCCTCAATGGCCGTTATCCGTTGACAGCCGCGGACTGGCCCGGAGTATGAGTGGCAGGAGCACATACCAACAGGGGAGCAGATATGGCAGAACGCAAACGGCGGGTGCGCGGTGGGGGCGGGGCGGCACGCCGGGCCGAGCGGGGCAGTCTGAAGATCGAGGCCAGGCGTTTCATCACCCGCAATATCCCCAACCTGGAGATCCTCAACAGCGAAGCGTTGGAGATTATCGAGGCGAACGCCGAGGCGATCCTCCAGGAGGTTGGGGTGAATTTTGTCGAAAACCCCGGCGCGCTGGAGCGCTGGCGCGAAGCCGGGGCGCAGGTTGATGGCGAACGGGTATTCATTCCGCGCGGGCTGGCCCGTGAATTGTGCAAAACCGCGCCAAGTACGTTCACCCAACATGCGCGCAACCCCGCGCGTAATGTCGAAATCGGCGGGCGCAACCTGGTGTTGGCGCCGGTTTATGGCCCGCCTTTCGTGCGCGACAGGCTTGGCGGTCGCCGCTATGCGGTGATGGCGGATTTCGAAAAATTCGTGCGCCTGGCCTATATGTCCAAATGGCTGCATCACTCTGGCGGCACCTTGTGCGAGCCGACCGATGTGCCGGTCAACAAGCGCCACCTGGACATGTTGCTGGCGCATATGACGCTTTCGGACAAGCCCTATATGGGCTCGGTCACCGAACCTTCGCGCGCCCAGGACAGCGTCGAGATGAGCGAGATATTGTTTGGCAAGGATTTCGTGGCGCAGAACACGGTGATGACCAGCCTGATCAACATCAATTCGCCGCTGACATTCGACGGGATCATGATGGGCGCGCTTGAGGTCTATGCGGCCAACAACCAGGCGGCAATCATCTCGCCGTTCATTGTTGGCGGGGCGATGGCGCCGGTCTCGGTTGCCGGAACACTGACCCAGGTTCTGGCCGAGGTAATGGCCGGCGTGGCCTATAGCCAGTTGATCCGCAAGGGCGCGCCGGTGATTGCCGGGGCGTTTGTTGCCTCGATCGACATGAACAGCGGCGCGCCGACCTTTGGCACGCCCGAAGCGGCGCAGATTACCTATGGCGCAGGCCAGCTTTTCCGCCGGCTGGGCCTGCCGTATCGTTCGGCGGGCGCCTTCAATGGCTCGAAACTGCCCGATGCGCAGGCGGCCTATGAAAGCGCCAATTCGCTGAATGCCGGGCTTTTGTCCGGGGTCAATTTCATGCTGCATGCGGCCGGCTGGCTGGAGGGCGGGCTGGTGTCCAGCTTTGAGAAATTCGTCATGGACGCCGACCAACTGGGCGTATTGCACGGGCTGGCCGCCGGGGTGCAGGTGGATGAAAACGCCCAGGCAATGGAGGCGATCCGCGAGGTTGGGCCGGGCGGGCACTACCTGGGCTGTGCCCATACCCATGCCAATTTCAAGGACGCGTTCTGGCGCACCGAGATGCTGGATTACAAGCCGTTCGAAACCTGGGACGAAGAAGGCGCGCGCGACACCGAAACGTTGGCGGCGCAGCGGGTCGATGCCTTGTTGGCGGCCTATGAACAGCCGCCGATGGATCGGGCGATTGCCGAGGGCCTGCGCGAATATGTGGCGCGCAAGAAGGAAAGCATGCCCGATGCTTTCAGCTGACCGGGCTAGGGCCTGTCCTCATTTACCTAGCGCCCCCGGCGCGTGCCCATTTTGGCAGGCA
>CAYSBG010000154.1:0-5522 GCA_964429125.1 uncultured Aliiroseovarius sp. | reverse complement strand
TCACCCCCGAGATCGGCCTGGAAATGGCGCGCCGCTTTCGCGACAGCGGCAAGGTTGATTTTCTGAATGTCATTCGCGGGCGTATCCATACCGATCCGGCGATGACCGACGTGATTCCGGTGCAGGGCATGGTTGGTGCGCCGCATCTGGATTTTGTCGGGCGGGTGCGGGCCGAGATCGGCATGCCCACCTTCCACGCCGCGCGCATACCCGACGTGGCCACTGCGCGCCATGCGGTCGCTGACGGGTTGCTCGATATGGTTGGCATGACGCGGGCGCATATGGCGGACCCGTTCATCGTGCGAAAGATCATCGAAGGGCGCGAGGAAGACATCCGACCCTGTGTTGGCGCAACCTATTGCCTGGACAGGATCTATCAGGCGGGCGATGCGCTATGCCTGCACAATGCGGCAACCGGGCGTGAGCTTTCCATGCCGCACGAAATTGCCCCTGCTGACGCCTCCCGGCGCGTTGTGGTTGTCGGTGCCGGGCCTGGGGGGCTGGAAGCCGCACGGGTTGCGGCAGAGCGTGGCCATCAGGTTACGGTCCTTGAAGCGCAGCCCGATCCGGGCGGACAGGTACGCCTCACCGCGCAGAACCCGCGCAGACGCGAGATGATCGGCATCATTGACTGGCGCATGGCGCAATGTGCTGCGCGCGGGGTGCAGTTCCACTTCAACCATTGGGCCGAGGCCGACGATGTCACGGCCCTGGACCCGGATCTGGTGATCGTGGCCACCGGCGGCCTGCCCAATATGCGGCTCTATGAAGGCCACGAGCAAGAACTGGCGGTCAGCGCTTGGGATATCATCGCTGGAGACGTAAAGCCGGGCGAGAATGTGCTGATATATGATGAAAGCGGCGATCATCCGGCATTGCAGGCCGCAGAAGTGGTGGCCAAAACCGGCGCGCAGGTCGAGGTGATGACCCCAGACCGCACCTTTGCCCCGGATATCATGGCAATGAACCTGGTGCCCTACATGCGTAGCCTGCAACCTCTGGGCGTAAAGTTCACCATCGCCAAACGCCTGTTGGGGATGGAACGCGACGGCAACCTGCTCAAGGCACGGATTGGCAGCGATTATGTGTCTGAGGTAGCCGAGCAGGTCTATGACCAGGTGGTGGTGAACTACGGAACCCTGCCCATGGATCAGCTGTATTTCGACCTCAAACCGCTTTCGGTGAATCTGGGCGAAGTGGATCACGATGCCTTGATCGCCGGTCAGACACAGGCAATCCGCAGCAACCCGGGTGGCGCGTTTCAGTTATTTCGCATCGGTGACGCCGTGTCAGCGCGCAACACCCATGCGGCCATCTACGACGCCCTTCGGCTGGTAAAAGACCTCTGAGTCCGGTGGTATGGTGGGTAATAATGCCCACCCTTACGGGTTATGCGGCGCTCTTTGCCCAATCCCAATACAATTCCCGGGCGCGGCTGGTGACCGGGCCAATGGAGTACTCGGTGTCCTCAAAGGCAACGATCGGGGTGATCTTTGAGATATTGCCGGAAAGGAACACCTCATCGGCACTCTCAAAATCGGCGAACGAAAGCGTCGTTTCCACCACGTCAAACCCATCGCCGCGCAGCAACTTGATCACCCGTTGGCGGGTAATGCCGTTCAGGAACGTGCCGTTGGGCACCGGGGTTTTCACCACGCCGTCCTTGACCATGAACACATTGGCCGTGGCGCTTTCGGCGACATTGCCCAACGCGTCGGCCACCAGCGCATTGTCAAAACCCCGTCCTTGCGCCTCGCGTATCATCCGCGCGTTGTTGGGGTACAGGCAGGCCGCCTTGGCGTTAACCGTCGCCATGCTCAGCATCGGGCGCACGAACTGGGTGCGACAGAGGCGTTGCGTTGCGTCGGCGGGGGCCATGGAAAATTGCTCAAGGCAGAGGGCAAACGCGGTCGAGCCAGGGTCCGGCGCGATCACCCCCTTGGCGCCCTCGGTGGACCAGTACATCGGCCGGATATAGACCGGGGCTTCGGGGCCGAATTTCGCCAGCCCTTCCTGCACAAGGGCGACCATCTCTGCGGCGGTTTTGCTCGGCTCCATCCCCAAAGCGCGCGCCGAATTATTGACCCGTTCCATATGTGGCTCAAGGTCAGGGGTCAGCCCCTCGAACGCGCGCGCGCCGTCAAAAACCAGCGTTCCCAGCCAGGTTCCGTGATCGGCTGCGCCCATGATTGACACATTGCCTTGTTGCCAGCCCCCTTTGAACCAGGTCCAGATTACATCACCTACGGCCATGCTTGTACTCCTTTCAAGGGATCAGGATCGTCGATCCCGTGGTTGTGCGTGCCTCAAGCGCCCGGTGCGCATCAGCGGCGTTTGCCAATGGATAACGTTGATTGACCTCAACCTTCAACACCCCGTCGCCAATCAGGCCAAACAATTCGCCTGCGGCGTGGGTCAGCCAGGCGCGTGATGTTGTAAAATGGAAAAGAACCGGCCGCGTTAACGTGTATGATCCCGCTGCCAGGTCGGAAATCTGAAACTCGGTTACCGGGCCAGAGCTTTGGCCGAAGGTGACCAGCGTGCCAAAGGTGGCAAGGCTGGCCAGCGATCCGGCGAAGGTGTCCGCCCCAACCGAGTCGTACACGGCCGCCACGCCTTTGCCGCCGGTCAGCTCCTGAAGGCGCGGCGCGAAATCCTCGGCACGGTAGTCGATGACATCTGTGTAGCCATGAGCCCGGGCCAAAGCGCATTTTTGCGAACCGCCCGCCGTGCCGATTGCGCGCACGCCCTTATGTGCCAGCCATTGCCCGGCCAAAAGTCCAACGCCCCCGGCGGCGGCGTGAAACAATACCGTGTCGCCTTGGGCTACCTTGTAGGAATGATGCAGCAGGTAATAGGCGGTTAGTCCCTTTAGCATGGCGGCGGCGGCGATGTCGTCGGGAACATTGTCGGGCAGGGGCACCAGATGCTCGGCGCCAACCACCCGGCGGGTGGTGTAGGCCCCATGGGGCAGGGTATAGGCGACCCGTTGGCCCGGCTTGAATTCGATCACCCCTTCGCCCACCTCGTCAACCACGCCCGCAGCTTCCGCCCCAAGCAGTAAATTGGTGTCGGCCGGCCATGGATATAGCCCCGAGCGGAAATAGGTGTCGATAAAATTAACCCCAATGGCGGTGTGGCGCAGGGCGACCTCGCCGGGGCCGGGGCGGGTTTCCGGCTGGTTGACAGTGGTCAGCACTTCCGGGCCGCCGGGTTTGGCGGCGATAATGGCAAGGCCCATCTCTACCCCTCCTTCTGTGCGGTTTCGTGGCGGAAAACCGGGTCGACAGGCAGTTGCAGCGCGTTGGAAAGGACGTTGGTTTTCGCCGCCAGCCCGACGATTTGCAGGAACTCGGCGTGTTGCGCGTCGGTCATGCCCTTGGCACGGGCGGTTGCCGTGTGGGAATGCACGCAATACTCGCAATTATTCACCACCGAAACCGCCATATAGATCAACTCTTTAGTCAGCGGATCAAGGCTGGATGGTGTGGCCATGACCGCCTTGATCTCGGCCCAGGTGCGTTCCAGCATGGTCGCATCAGCGGCCAGATAATGCCAGATATTGTTGATGAAGTCACTGCCGCGTGTGGCGCGGATATCGTCAAAAACCGCCTTTACGCGTGGATCGCTTTCGGGGTCCTTTGGCGGGGTGAGGGCTGCCATTTCACTGTTCCTTTCAGTATCCGTGGCGACAGGGCGTCGCCACGGGTTTTCTCATCGGCAAGCTTACACCAAAGCAATGATGCGCGCAGGGCCACCTGTGCCACCGCGATGTTTTGGCGCGCCAATAACCAGTGTGGCCCCGGCGGCAGGCACATCGTCAAGATTGGCGATGTTTTCAATGCCAAAGCGCCCCGAGGGGAGCCATGCATAATGTGTGGCGAAATCGGCCGAGGCGCCAAAGTCGAGCGACAAAGTGTCAACCCCAATGGAGCCCGCTCCAGTTTCCTCCATCAGCATCTTGGTGGCTTCAAGGTGGAAGCCGGGAAAGTGCATTTTGCCTTCGCCATCGACGCCGCGAAATTTGTCGGTTGTAACATGCTTGTCCCAACCGGAATTCATCGCCACGCAGGCGCCGCCTGGAATATCGCCATTGGCGGCGATCCAGGCCTTGATGTCGTCGGGCGTCACCTGCGCGTCGGCATCCTCGGCCGCGCGGGCCTTGATGTCGATCACGCACAGCGGGGCAACCAGGTTTTCGACCGGGATTTCATCGACGGATGCGCCGTCCGCCGAGAAATGCAACGGTGCGTCGATATGGGTTCCGGTATGTTCGTTGATGGTCAGGGTCTTGAGGTTGAAACCGTGCTCGGCAAAGTTGAAGTTCTGCTCGACCGAGATGCCCGGTGCGCCGAAATAAGTGGGGAAATCGGCGTCATAGGTGTGGGTCATGTCGGTGGGCATCATGCCGCCCCCGTGGCTGGCCGCCATGGCCGGCCCGGCCAGCGTCGCCCCCGCTGCGGTCGCCAAGGCACCGCCGGCAGCCGATTTGAAGAAATTCCGACGTGAAAGCATTTTCGTCTTCACCGCATTCATTACGCAAATATCACACATGGTGTTCTCCCTGTTTTTGTGGATCACGCCCGTTCTGGTGCGGGCATGTGCAGAAAGGCTATCGCGGGGGCGGAGAATCTCAAAAATATTTTTTATCATCTGGCCAGAAATCGCCCGAGGTTCCGCTCGCCCGGCATCTGTGGGCGGAAAAAGCGGAATTACTGGGAAAAATGAAAAAGGCACCCCGGAAAGCCGGGATGCCGTGTTGTAATCTTCAGGCTAAATTGCCCGGATCAGTTCGCCCACGTGGTGTAGCCAAGGCGAATCTGGCTGCCCGCAACCGCGTTCATGCGGAATTCGGCAATACGACCCTGATTGGTTTTCACGCACATATAGGTGCCGACGGGTATCCGCCAAAGCGGGATCGGATCGGCCGAGAAACTGGCCGCTGCACAATCGTCATACCCCCGTTGGCTTCCATCGCCGAGCGACAGGTACGCCCCCCGGATCGGCACCATCCGCGCCGGTGTTGTTCCGCTCCGATCACGATACCAGATATCGGTCCCTGCGGAATTGATCGAGCCGTCTTCCAGGTCCGCATGTTGGCCGGGATCCAGCGAGATTGAGCCGGTATGATAGGTGACCGGACCAGTCGGCGTCGGCGGTGTGCCGGGCACCCCCGGAAGGAACACGCGCAAGGACGACGTGCGATCATCAAGCAGGGAGCCCAAACTCGGTGCGTCGCTTACGATACGTGCGCAATAGCCGCCCATATTCGGGTCGTTACACATTTTCACGACTGCATCGCCATACAGCTTTACCGAAGAAATCCGGTTGTCGTATTGGGCGTCAAGGTTGGTCCTTGGTCCAACGCTTTCACAGAAGGATGGGCCAGAGAAATTGGGATCGCGGAAGAAGCAGGCTTCGTCCCCACGCGGCGGCGCCGGCGGTGGCGGCGGGGGCGGGGGCGGCGGTGGGTCGGTACAGACCAACTCCATCGTCGGCCGTCCGGAGCCAAGGCTGAGGCG
>CAYSBG010000153.1:0-5542 GCA_964429125.1 uncultured Aliiroseovarius sp. | reverse complement strand
AATTCAGGACTGTGGCAAAGCTGCATCATTTCGGGAAAGGTTTTTGCCGGGCTTCTGGCGTCGCTTGCAATGTGGGGGCTGGTGAGAGAGACAGGGGCATACTCAATTCGGATTCCCTGAATTGAGGTGCACTTTGAGATAAACGAGGGAAAACGAAATGAAAAAGATTCTTCTTGCTACTTCGATCCTGGTCGGTACGGCCGGTGTCGCAGCTGCTGATGTAAACATTTCCGGTGGCGCACGCTTTGGTGTTGCTCTGGCCGGTGGTACCTGGTCGCTGACCAACCGCTTCACCCTGAACTTTGACGGTTCCGGTGAAACGGATGGTGGGCTCGAGTACGGCGGCCGTGTTCGCCTGCGCGCCACCAACTTCGGTGCGGCCAGCCTGTCCGGCGCCAATGCCTACATCGGCGCAAACGGTTTCCGCCTTTCGGTTGGTAACGTGAACGGCGCTATTGAAATGATGCCTGGCCTGTATTCCAACGGCGTTGGCCTCACCGGTCTTGGCTGGAACGGCGTTTGGGCCAACCACTCCACCTCCATGTGGGGCTGGCAGGCATTCTCCAGCGCCGGTGCTGGTGTTCGGGGCGTTGCAGCCGACTACTCCATGGGTGACCTTGGTGTGCACGCATCCTATGATGTAACCAACAGCAAGGCTGCGATCTCCGCATCCTATGCTTTCGGTGACTGGACTGCCGCTCTTGGTATTCAATCTGTCCCGGGTGCATCGCTGCAGGACTTCGTTGTTGTTGGCGTAAGCGGGTCGTTTGGTGACTTCGGCGTGAACGCTTCCTATGCTTCCTTCAACGCTGGCGCCGCTTCCAAGTGGACCATCGGTGGTAAATACAGCATGAACGACATCACTGTGAACGCATTCTACTCCGGCGAAGATGCAACTGGTGTTACTTCTTACGGCATCGGTGCTGCATACAACCTCGGTGGCGCAACCGTTGCCGGTGGTGTTGCTGTCTCCGGTGGTGCAACCACTGCCGATCTGGGTGTTAAAATCAGCTTCTGATCCTAACCGATCACAAGTTACGGAAAGAGCGGGCCTTGCGCCCGCTCTTTTCTTTTGCGCATATCGGGGTAGAAAACAACGAGGCCCCCTATGCCCCTTTCCGAAATTCTTGACCGCATCCAAGCCGAACAGGCCCGTACCGGCCGCGCGCCGGGCGCAACCACGCTGATCGCCGTTTCCAAGGTCCAGCCGCTGGAACGGGTTGTCGCCGTGTTGGAACAGGGTCACCGGGTTTTTGGCGAAAACAAGGTGCAGGAAGCCGCCGGAAAATGGCCGGACCTGCGCGACCGCTTTGCCGGGGTCGAACTGCACTTGATCGGCCCGCTGCAAACCAACAAGGCGCGTCAGGCCATGGCATTGTTTGACGTGATCCATACGCTGGATCGTCCGAAACTGGCCCGCACCCTTGCCCGCCTGGCCGATGAAACTGGCGCTTGCCCGCGCCTGCTTATCCAGGTGAACACTGGCGAAGAGCCGCAAAAGGCCGGCATTTTGCCTGCCGACGCCGATGCGTTCATTGCTGAATGCCGCGCGCTATCGCTTCCTGTCGAAGGCCTGATGTGTATCCCGCCGGTGGACGAAGAGCCGACGCTGCATTTCGCGTTGTTGGCCAAGATTGCCAGGCGCAACGGGCTGGAGCAGCTTTCCATGGGTATGAGCAGCGATTTTGAGCGCGCAATCGCCCAGGGCGCCACCTATGTCCGTGTCGGCTCGGCCATTTTTGGCGAACGGGCCTACGGCTGAACAAATATCCGGCTGCGCGGCCTCCAACGCGCCATGATCCACTCCAGATCAGGCCGGGAGAAGGCGATGCAGCCAGCCGTGGGATAGCGCGGCCTGCGCCACAAATGCACAAATATTGCCGAGCCTTTGCCGGGCTGTGAGTCCGGCCAGTTCCAATCTGAAAACAGAACGATGTCATAGAGCCGATCTGCCCGGCGCAACGCTTCATGGCTATGCGGATACGCAGGACCGCGCACGTGGTGATTATACGCTACATCCTGGGGATCGTCCGACCAAAGATCGCTGTGGCCTGCAGGTTTCAACCCGAAAACCACGCCCCGATCCGCCCGATACATGCCCCCGACCAGGTGCCATACCCCAGACGGGCTGGCCCCATCGCCCTCGTGTTTTTCCGGCGAAATTCCACCACGACCAATCGAACAGACAAATCGTCGCCCCGCAAATCGTGCGCCCCATTTGCTAACCACCATGTCACCGCGACATGGCCTCACAGCAAATGCCCGGATTTTTTCGCTTTGGTCGCCAGATAGGCGTGGTTATGCACGCTATGGCCGGCAACCAATGGCACGCGATCGACCACATCAATGCCCTGCGCGCGCATCATTTCGACCTTTTTCGGGTTGTTGGTCATAAGCCGCACGGCGTTGAACCCCAGCGTTTTGAGGATGTCACTTCCGATACGAAAATCCCGCTCGTCATCTTCAAAACCCAAACGGTGATTGGCCTCAACCGTGTCATACCCCTGATCCTGCAGGGAATAGGCGCGCATTTTATTGGCCAGGCCAATGCCGCGCCCTTCCTGGTTCAGATACAGCAACACCCCCGTGCCCTGCTCGCCCATTTGCGCAAGGGCACTGCGTAGTTGCGGCCCGCAATCGCATTTCAACGACCCCAATATATCGCCGGTAAAACAGGCGCTATGCAGTCGGGTTAGCACCGGCTGCCCCCGGTCCGGGCGGCCGATTTCTACCGCATAATGCTCTTCACCGCCATCATCGGGGCGAAACACCGTAACCCGCCCGGCCTGGCTTACCTCAAGCGGTACGCGCGCCCCGACCACCTGGCGCAACGGGCTGCGCAGTGCGGCGTTTAGCCCGTCCAGTTCCAACATGGTCAACCCTTCGTGTGCGGCAAGGGCCGGACCATCCTTTAGCTCAACCAGCACCGCCGCAGGCAACAAATGCGCCGCCTTGGTCAGATCAATCGCTGCCACGGCAAAGCGTTCATCCCCGCCGCGCAGAGTCTGAAAAGGGCCTTTCATTGGCGTCATCAGGTCACCGGCCGGATCCACCACCCCGGCAATCCACGCTAACCCGGCATCTTCCGGCACAGTAATACGCGCGACCCGCTCGCTATATGCGCGGGCTTTCAGCGTCTCGGCCCGGCGCGGAGTAATAGCCAGCACCAGCGGCCCGAATACGCGCATGTCTGCCAGCCGCCCGCGCCCCAACGTTTCCGCCGCCGCAACCAAAACCGCGCCACGCTGCGCGCGCAGCACAACCGGCACACCCATGCGCAGATCGGCGCGGGAACGGGCAATGCGTTCGGATATGTCAGGGCCAAGCGTCATGTGTGAGTCTTTTGTTTCCGTTCTGGGTTTCTACATAGGCTGGAATGTCAGAATTTGAAACATATCCTGCCATTTCGACACATGCGCGTGAAACTTTGCAGCATTTCTTGCGGAATTCGGCCTGGACGCACATCTCTGTACCCAAGAATGGAGGAGACAACATGCCAAACGTGAAGAAAATCCTGCTGGTTGATGACGATGACGATCTGCGCGATGCGCTGGCCGAACAATTGGTCATGACCGAAGACTTCGATGTATTCGAGGCTGCTAACGGTGCCGAAGCCATGAGCCGCGCCAAAGAAGCGATCTATGATCTGGTGATTCTTGACGTTGGCTTGCCCGATACCGATGGCCGCGAGCTGTGCCGCCTGTTGCGCAAGCAAGGCGTGAAATGTCCGATCCTGATGCTGACTGGCCATGATAGCGACGCCGATACCATCCTGGGTCTTGATGCAGGCGCCAATGATTATGTGACCAAACCGTTCAAATTTCCTGTCCTGCTGGCCCGCATTCGCGCCCAGTTGCGCCAGCACGAGCAAAGCGAAGACGCGGTATTCCAATTGGGGCCGTATACATTCAAACCAGCCATGAAGATGCTGCTGACCGAAGACGAAAAGAAAATTCGCCTGACGGAAAAAGAGACCAACATTCTCAAGTTCCTCTATCGCGCTGGCGACGGCGTGGTGGCGCGTGATGTGTTGCTGCACGAAGTGTGGGGTTATAATGCCGGGGTGACGACGCACACGTTGGAAACCCATATTTACCGCCTGCGGCAAAAGATCGAGCCAGATCCCTCAAATGCGCGTCTTCTTGTCACAGAGTCCGGGGGTTACAAACTGGTCGCTTAACGCCATATTTCTCCATATCGCCATATTATCGGCAGATTTGGCGTCTATAATGATATTTGATCGGTATTGTTTCCGGTTTCAGGTACGAGTTCCCTTTGTGCCGGGGTTATGGCACTACCTCCCTGTTGGACTGACCCGGCCATGTGCCGGGTCTTTTTTTGCCTATGCCGGTTTATCGCCCATCAGGTAGCGCGGCCCCGGCCCTTTGCGGCGTGCCGCGTCATCCTTATTGTAAAGGGCGCAGCGTTTCAGGGACAGGCACCCACAGCCTATGCAGCCGTCCAGCTTGTCGCGCAGCATTTCAAGCTCGCCAATGCGCCGGTCCAGATCATCACGAAACACCGCCGACATGCGCGCCCAGTCGCGTGCATTTGGCACCCGGCCTTCCGGCAACCCGCCCAGGAGCGCACCAATGCGCGCCAAAGGAAAGCCAAGCTGTTGGGTGATCATGACAAAACTGAGCAGGCGAATATCTGAGCGCTTATAGCGCCGCTGTCCGCCCGCATTCCGCGCTGGGCGTACCAGCCCCAACGTCTCGTAATAACGAATTGCCGACACCGCCAGGCCGGTGCGCCGTGCCAGGGTGCCAATAGAAATCTCCTCCAGCATAAATAACTCCTTGACCTAAAGTTACCTTTAGCAATTACCAAGTGTAAATCAATACTAAAGGAGAAAGCAATGCCCATACTTGAGCACGTGAATGTCACAGTTTCCAACCCCGAAGACACCGCGAAATGGCTGGTCAACATATTCGGATGGCGTATCCGCTGGCACGGGGCCTCTATCCATGGCGGAGAAACCTATCATGTGGGGGGTGATGACAGCTATATCGCTGTTTACAAGCCAACTACGGCCCCGACCGAGAAAGGAGAAACCTATTACATGCGCGCCGGGTTGAACCATGTTGGCATTGTTGTGGACGACCTCGACACCATCGAAACGCGGGTAAAACAGGCGGGCTTTACTCCGTTCAATCACGGTGATTATGAGCCAGGCCGGCGGTTCTATTTCCACGATTTGGACGACGTTGAGTGGGAAGTAGTCTCGTATTCATAAAGTAACTGTCCGGCGTGCTGTTACAGTCCGCCTGAACTGTTACCTTCAAAACGCAATTCCAGATAATCCCGCGCCCCGGTAATGGCCCTTACCCCGGTAGCCTCGTTGTATACCATACCAACAATAAAGCTGCCTGTAATACGAAAGCTTAGGCCGGTATCGGGCGCTGGCACATCTCTTTGGGTTTCACCGGGAAGGGGTGCCGACCCACGATTGTGGCTCGCGCTACTGCCGTTACGCCATTGGAACGCGGCATTGTCCGGATCGGCAAAAATATCCCCGGCGAAAACCGGGCTGGCAAGCAGG
>CAYSBG010000152.1:0-5559 GCA_964429125.1 uncultured Aliiroseovarius sp. | reverse complement strand
CGGGTCGATCGCTCGGTACAAGTGCAGATCAAGGATATGCTCAGCGCCGATGGCTATGACGTGCGCAAGATTGTCCCGGAAAACGGCATGATCGAAGTCTATGCCGTGAAAAATGGCCAGATGCTGGAAATCTATCTCGATTCCAACCTGAACATCATGCGTATCAAACAGCGATGATTTCCTTGCGGCGGGAGCGCAGGCTCCCGCCCGAAACTGCCGGAGGGTGAAATGCGAGAGAAGAAATATGTCTGGGACCCGGCCGTGCGCCTGTTCCATTGGGGCCTGGTCGGGTTGATTGCTACGCAAGTTTTTCTGGTGGATCAGGACAGCGACCTGCACCTGGTCCTTGGCTATATCATTGCCGGGTTGATCGGTTTTCGCTTGGTCTGGGGCTTTGTCGGCAGCCGCCACGCGCGGTTTTCCGATTTTCCGCCTGACCCGCATGCGGCAATGGGCCAGCTTTCAGACATCGCCACCGGGCGCCATAAACATTATGTCGGCCATAACCCGTTGGGTGCATTGATGATTTATAATTTGCTGGGAAGTCTTGTTGTCATCGCGGCAAGCGGCTACATGATGGGAACGATGCGTTTCTTTGGCGTGGAATGGGTCGAGGAATTGCACGAGCTAATGGTCGTGTGGATGCAGTTTTCGGTGGTGATCCACGTTGGCGCGGTGCTGGTCGAAAGCCGCCGCTCCCAGGTCAACCTACCCAAGGCCATGGTCACCGGCTACAAAGTTATGCCAACCGCAAGAGAGTGAGAAATGTTTAAAAATCCTAGCCTTGCAATAGTCCTGCTGATTATCGTCCAGGTGGCTTGCGCGGTGTTTTTCATGTGGGACGTGATGAGTGACGCGCCGGATTCTGCAGGGCTGTTTGGTGATCCGCACGCGATGCTCGAACTGTTGGCGACGGTTGTTTTGATAATCGGAATTATCGTGGAGGGCCAATACCTTGCGCTTCTTTTGCGTCGCCAGGCCCGGGCGGAACGCGCGCTCAATGTGGCTGCGGGCGAGCTGCACGAGCTGATCGAGCAATACTTTCGCGATTGGGGGCTGACGCCCTCTGAAGCTGATGTGGCGATGTTTGCCCTCAAGGGAATCTCCATACCCGATATCGCCCAATTGCGCGGCTCCAAGGACGGTACGATCAAGGCGCATTTGAACGGGATCTACCGCAAGGCCGGTGTCAACGGGCGGGCGCAATTGCTCAGCCTTCTGGTCGAAGATCTGATGGCCGCACCTTTGGGCGAAGAGGCGGCCTGACACGGCTGGCAAACGGCAAAAATTTGCGCGTGCATGCCGGGATGCCTGCTTGGGCTGGTCGTCGGACGCAGGAACGTCTATCCTCCAGCGAGGCTTCCGCGAGAGCCTGTTGTTTGCGTTGGGCAAAGGAGCGCCGGGGTGCGTTTGATTGTAATAAGCTGCTGCGCCGCTATTGTGTCGGCAGGGGCCGCTGGTGGCGGCGAGTTGATTTCGTCTTCGGGGGGGGCTGGCTTGCGCCAGGCATTTTCCGTGCTGGATGGACGCGCGGCGCAACAATATTCCGGGTCCACCCGTCTGCAGCCTGACGCGATCGTTGTACCTGGCGCAGCCGGCGCCATTCCCGCCTATAGCGGCCGCTATCGGGGGCCATATGTTGCGATGGCGCGTATTGCGGCGCGTAAATATGGGGTGCCGGAGGATCTTTTCCTGCGCCTGGTGCAACAGGAAAGCGGCTGGAACCAAGGCGCCAAGAGCGCAAAGGGTGCCCTTGGGCTGGCGCAATTGATGCCCGATACCGCGGCAAGAATGGGGGTGGATCCGGCGGATGCGCGCCAGAACCTCGAAGGCGGCGCGCGGTATTTGCGCCAGCAATATGACCGTTTCCGCTCGTGGCGCCTGGCGCTTGCGGCCTATAATGCAGGCCCGGAGGCGGTGGAAAAATACGCTGATGTGCCGCCTTATCCAGAAACGCGCGGCTATGTCAGGGCGATTCTGGGGGGCTGAACCCTGGGTCTACGCCCGGGCGCCCCTCGGGGCCGCTGTAGGCGCGTTCGACCTTGGCAATGCGCAAGGTGTACTGCCTGTACCACCGGGATTTACCAAGTTTTTGCGCGGCCAAATGGTCGATGTCCTGCTTCCAGTCGGCAATTGATCGGGCATCACGCCAATAGCTGACAGTAATGCCTAACCCATTGTTATCACGCGTTGATTCAGCGCCGATATAGCCGGGATGCCGTGCGGCCAGGACGGCCATTTTCGCGGCCATTTCGCTATAGCCGACAGCGTCGCCGCGCAACTGAGCGGTGAAAATTACCGCGTAATAGGGCGGGTCGGGCAGGGGGGCGAATCGCTCTTCCATGCCCCCCAGAATAGGCGACTAACCAATGTCTGAAAGCTCTTTCTTGTGCAGCCAATCGGCGTGTTTTGGCGCTTTTTTGGTTTGCGACCATTCTTCGAGCATGTCCCATTTCACCGCGTCCATCCGGGCCAGCATCGCTTGTTCATCCGGGTCCGGGCAGGCCAGTTCAAGGCGGTGGCCCGAAGGGTCAAAAAAGTAGATCGAATGGAAAATCGAATGGTCGGTAACGCCCAGAACCTCAACGCCGTTGGATTCCAAATGCTCTTTGAATTCAATAAGTTCCGCCCGGTCTTTGACCTTGAATGCAAGGTGCTGCGTCCAGACCGGCGTGTTTGGATCCCGGCCCATTTCCGGTTTGGTCGGCAGCTCAAAAAACGCCAAAACATTGCCGCCACCGGCGTCAAGGAAGATATGCATATACGGGTCGGGTTCGTGGGTCGAGGGAACGTGGTCCTCGGCAATCGCCAACACGAAGTCCATATTGAGCATTTTTCCATACCATTCAACGGTTTCCTTGGCGTCCTTGCAGCGGTAGGCGACGTGGTGAATGCGGTCGATTTTCATGCTTTGCGCTCCTGTATGTTGCCGGTTGTCTATGGGTAGCGATTAGTCGTTGCATATGCAACGAAATTTATGTAAATCGACAAAAGTTTAAACATTCACTGTGGTTTTTTACGAAAATATGAAATTTCCCCGGCAAAGTACCAGGGATCAGCTGCCGCGACGAAACTGAGACGGGGTTTTGCCGGTGTGGTTGTGGAACGCACGGGTAAAATACGCCGGCGAGGTAAAGCCAAGCGAAGAGGCGATGTCTTTGATCGGCATGTGCGTTTCGGTCAGCAGGCGGCGCGCTTCATAGTGAACGCGGTCAGCCAGGATCGCCGAGGCCGGACGCCCGCAGGCTTTGTTGCAGACCCGGCTGAGATGGGTCGGCGTAACACCCAGTTCGCGGGCATAGTCGCGCACGGACTTGGCCGAATGGAAGTCTTCTTCGACCATCGCCGTATAGGCAGCGGCGAGGCGGGCAGCCGAGGTGCGTGGAGCGACTTCGGCCTGATCGTCCAGGTCGTTGATCTGACGGCGCAGCCAGACCGATAACAGCCCGGCATGGCACATCATCGCGGTGTCGGCCTCGGGGGCGCCGGTATCAAGCTCGGCCTGGAGGTTTTCCAGAAGCTTGGTCAGCTCCAGGTGCTGGTCCACTTCGCGCAGGCGCAGATGCATTGGGGATTCGGGCAGGTCGATACTGGCTTCTGACCCTGCCGGAAAGACGATGATCAGCCCATGCACCTGGCTGGACATTTCAAAGCCGTGCATGCAGCCAGTGGGAACAAATATCGCATTATGCGGCCCATACCCGGAGGTTTGCCCGGAAATGGTGATGCGCCCCTGTCCGCGGGTGAACCAATACAGCACCGGCGCGCCGTAGGAGCGCATCGCCTCGGTGCGCCATCGCCCGCCATTGGCAAGGCGCGCCAAAGGAATTATGCGGAATGGAGACGGCAGCGGGTCAGATTGGTTCATGTTACATCAGTCACGGGTTCAGTTGGCAGACAAATATCCCTGGACCTGATGGCTATCCCATTCGCTCCGGGATGTCGCGGGTTTCTCTGCCTGCGGGTTGAATTTATGCAAGCCTGTGGCAAACGTGCCGCAATTCAGACCGAGGTCGCATGAGATTCGCCCCAGGAAAGTCATGGGTTTACCCACCTCGGCGCCCATTCAGGGGAAATCGAGTGATGCAGTATGGACACAGTGCAAGGTTTTTTTGCACCGGCGCTGCGTGTCAGCCAAGGCTGCAACGGTTTTGTGCCCTTGCAATCGATTCCCTTGTTGCGAAAAACAAGAGCGGTTGAAGGCGTGGTTGAAGGTATGCGGGCAAGCCGCGGATATTAAAGGTTTAACCAAAGGGAACTTGCTGCCAATCGGCCATGCGGGCGCGAAACCAGCTGCGCTGGCGCTTGGCATATTGTCGGCTGGCGATAATTGCCCTTTCGCGGGCCTGAGCCAAGGGAATTTTCCCTTGTAAATAGGCCACGAGTTCAGCGGCACCAATGGCGCGCGAAGAAGGCAAGGCTGGATCCCATCGGCCAAGGTTTGCGCGCACTTCGTCCAGGGCGCCGGCCTCCAGCATCCGGTCAAAGCGGGTTTCGATCCGGGCAGCAAGCCAATCCCGGTTGCAGGCAAGGACCAGCGCCGAGGTCCTGGCGCGGGGTAGCAAGGGCGCCGGGGTATCGTCCTGCCAGGCGGCAAGGCCGCGTCCGGTGGCCTTTTGCACCTCCCAGGCGCGCTGCACCCGGGCCGGGTTGTTCTGGTCGATGCGCGCGGCGGTCTGCCGATCAAGCGCGGCCAACAGGCTGGCCAGCCCGTCGCGTGCGAGACGGGTGTTGGCCTGTTGGCGAATATCCGCAGGAATGGGCGGAATATCGGCCAGCCCTTCGGTCAGCGCGGTAAAATACAGCCCGGTGCCGCCGATAATGATCGGCCTGTTTGAGGCCAGCAACGGCGCCACGTCGCGAAGCCAATGGCCGACGGAATAGCGCGCTGCGCCAGGCACATGGCCATACAGCGCGTGCGGCGCGCGCGCGAGGTCGCTTTCGGAGGGGCGCGCTGTAAGAATGCGCCAGTTTTCATATACTTGAAGCGCATCGGCATTGATCACAATGCCCCCTTGCGCCTGGGCAATGGCCAGGGCGAGCGCGGATTTTCCGGCTGCGGTCGGCCCGGCGATCAGCACCGGGCGGTCGGGCGGAAGGTTGTGGATCAGGGTATCAAGCACGGGCGGGGCTCCGGTCAGGGGCTGAAAAACGTCATTTGGGCCAATCTCGCATTGAACCCGAGGGCGTTTTGCGACATTTTGTGCGCAAAAGAAATGACAAAGCGGGGGCTGGCGGATGAGCGACGCACAAACGGGGGCGCAGGACACCGGCGACGCGCCGAGATATCAGCGGGTAATGCTGAAAATTTCCGGCGAGGCGTTGATGGGCGATCAGGGCTATGGCCTGCACCCGCCGACAGTGGCACGCATCGCCCAGGAGGTGAAGACGGTCCATGACATGGGGGTCGAAATCTCCATGGTCATCGGCGGGGGCAACATTTTCCGCGGCCTGCAGGGCAGCGCCCAGGGCATGGAGCGCACCACGGCGGATTACATGGGCATGTTGGCCACGGTAATGAACGCGCTGGCGATGCAGGCCGCGCTTGAGGAACTTGGC
>CAYSBG010000151.1:0-5568 GCA_964429125.1 uncultured Aliiroseovarius sp. | reverse complement strand
CGCAGGCGAACACACGCCGGTTGCGACCTTGGTCGAGGTCGAGAAACTGGCCGAACACTACGAGCAACGCCTTGAGGAAGCGGGATTTTTTTATCCGCAAGCCAAAGCGCCCGGCATGAAGATCACCCTGCGAAACATGTGGAGCCGCATGGCGCTAACCAGCGCCGACATTCGCATGTTGCATGGCATGCTGCGCCAATTGTTACGCGCGCGGGGCTGAGGGTTTTCGCCCGGGCTGACGCCGGGCGACCGGTTGGGGGTTTCACCCCCAAACCCCCAGAGTATTTGTGGAAAGATGAAAGGGGTTCAGGCGTAGGCACGGGCCAGGGCGCACCATTGTTCCAGGTGGATTTCTTCGGGCCGTTGGGTTGGCTTGATCCCTGCGGCAAGCAGGCGGTCTTCCAGGTCGGTGGCGCTTCCTTTGAGCGAGGCGCGCAGCATTTTGCGCCGCTGTTGAAAGGCCCGCGCGGTGAGGCTTTGTAAAACCTTTGCCTCGGCGGGGTAGCGCGGGGCGGGCAGGGCGGTCAGGTGCACCACGGCGGAATGCACTTTCGGCGGCGGGGTAAAGGCTTCGGGTGGCAGTTCCATTACGACCTGGGTGTCGGCGCGCCATTGTGACAGGATGGCCAGGCGCCCGTAGGTCTTGGAACCTGGGGTGGCGGTAATGCGCGCGGCGACTTCGCGTTGAAACATCAGCGTCAGGCTCTTCCAGAACGGCGGCCAGTCTGGCGGAGTCAGCCAGCGCACCAGTAATTCGGTGCCGACATTATAGGGCAGGTTGGCCACCACGCGGATTGGCGCGCGCAGGTAGCAGGTCGGGTCGACCTGGAGCGCGTCAGCGTTCAGCACCTCAAGGCGGCCGGGGTAGGCGGCAGCGATTTCGGCCAGCGGGGCCATGGCGCGTGGGTCCTTTTCGATGGCCAGAACCCGGCGCGCGCCTTCGGCTAGCAAGCCCCGTGTCAACCCGCCGGGGCCCGGGCCAATCTCCAGCACATCGGCGCCGCGCAGGTCCCCTGCCTGGCGGGCGATTTTCGCGGTCAGGTTCAGATCCAGCAGAAAATTCTGCCCCAGCGCCTTTTTCGGCGTCAGATCATGCGCCCGCAGGACCGCGCGCAATGGGGGGAGATCGTCGATGGTGCTCATCGGCGGGCCTGGGCCATGGCGCGGGCCATGCGCAACGCGGCAACAAGCGAGGCGGGATCGGCCTGATCGGTGCCGGCGATATCATAAGCGGTGCCGTGATCGGGCGAGGAGCGGACAAAGGGCAGGCCCAAGGTCACGTTCACCCCCCGGGCGAAATCCAGGGTCTTGATCGGGATCAATGCCTGGTCGTGATAAGCGCAGATCGCGGCATCATAGCTGGCCCGGGCGGCTGGATGAAACATTGTGTCGGCGGGCAGGGGGCCGAGCAGGTCAAAGCCTTCTGCGCGCAGCTCTTGCAGCAGGGGAATGATCCAGTCGGCTTCTTCGTGGCCCTTGGCGCCCTGTTCGCCCGCATGCGGGTTCAACCCGGCCACGGCGATGCGCGGGGCGGTCAGGGTAAAATCGCGCCGAAGCGCTGCGTCGGTGATGCGGATCACCTGGGCCAGCAACGCCGGGGTGAAAGCGCGCGGAACGTCGCCAAGGGGAATGTGGATGGTTGCCGGCACCACCTTGAGGGCGTCACAGGCCAGCATCATGACCACCTGGTCCGCGGCAAGCCCGACCAGATCGCCAAGGAATTCCGTGTGGCCGGGAAAGCCAAAGCCGCCGCCGGCCTGCAGGGCCTTTTTGTTGATCGGGTTTGTGGTTACTGCCGCCGCCCGCCCGGACCGGACCAGGTCAACCGCCTCGCGGATCACGTCGATGACATGGGCGGCATGGGTGGGATTGGCCACGCCCGGTGTGCGTGGCGCGCCAAAATCGCGCGCCAGAACCGGCAGCGCCCGGCCCATTACCGCAGCGGCCTGCTCGGGCGCATCAATCACGGCGACCGGCACCGATCTGGGCAGCAATTGCGGGTCGCCGATGAGGAAAAAGCACTCGTCCTTGTGCAATTCTTGCCAGGCCGGCCCAGTGATATCCGGGCCGATTCCGGCAGGCTCGCCCATGGTGAGCGCAAGCGGCAAGGGCTGTTTCATACGTCTACCAGACTGAAAAGGCTCAATAATATTCGATGAAAGCGTTGGCCTTCAGCTCTTCCAGGTAGCCCTCGGCCATGCCCGCAAGGCGCGCATTGGCCAGTTGCTGGCTAACTTGCTCGCGCGAAATCGCCTCGATCGGTACGTTGGTGCGGCTACACAGCATCAAGACCACCAGGGTTTGGCCGCCATTGCGGGTGAGTGCGGTGGAAACCTCACCGTCATCCATGCGCGCCAGTTCCAGCCCGACATCGTTAGGAATCTGCGAAATCGGCTTGGTGGTGATGGTCAGCACATTCTCCGGCTGCCCCTTGGCAAAGCTGTACAGATCATCGCATTGGTCGGTTTGCGCTTGCAGCTTGGCGGCAATGGCCAGGTTGGCCGGGCTGCGACCGCCTGCAAGCAGGTATTCGGCATATTTCACCTGTTGATTTGCCGCCGTGGCCCGGGGCATTTCGCGCCGCTCGCGCAACTGAAACAAGGCGATCCGGTCGCCTGCATCTATCGGCGGGGTCACGTCGCCCACCGACATTCCACGCAACATGCGTGCCAGCGCCGGGGGCAGGCTGGACAATGCGCGCCAGTCAATTTCCCCGCCATCGCCTTTGGAAGACGAGATCGAGTATTGCCGCGCAGCACGGGAGAATTCCTCGATCGACTTGATCTGGCTCAGCGCCTTGGCGCGTTCGCGTGAAGCCCGTTTGTTGGCGGCATTATCGGCGGGCAGCATGATTTCCGACAGCAAGACCCGGGTGCCCGGCTCGGGCTTGGCGTCGGCAATGGCGGTGTCGATATCAATCTCCGAGATCGAAATACGCGGGGCAAAGCGGGCCCGGACCACTTCGCGCCACAACATGCCTGCGGCGACAAAATCGCGAAAGGACTCCGCGGCGACTCCGCCCTGGGCAATCGCCTCGATGAATTTTTCCGGGGTCAGGTTGGCCCGGGCGGCAAATTCGGTCATGCCGGTGCGCAAGCCATCTTCGGTCAGAGTAATGCCCAGGCGTTTGGCTTCTTCGCCCTGCAGGCGTTCCTCAACCAGTTGTTCCAGCGCCAGCGTGCGGATGTCGCCGGGCGCGCGCAGCAGCCGCAGAAAGGCCATGCGCTGGGACAATTCATAAGCGGTTATCACATTGTCATTGACCTTTGCCACCGGGGCAAACAGGTTTTGCGCGGCCAGTCTTTGTGGCGCGGACGCCAGCAATGGCAGGGCCAGCATGGCGGCAAGCATCAGGCGCAGGGCCCAACGCCCGCCCGGAGGTTTCTGGTTCATTTCGCGTATCCGTTCAAACATTGCTCTTGTCCCTATTGCCTCAGCCCGTTGTGCGCTTTTTCTGCGCGCTGGTAATTTACGCACCCGTACCCCAGGGCACCAGTGTGGTGTTTTTGTCCTGCGTTCAACCGGAACACCCGCTGGCCTGGCGCGCACGCGAGCCGCCAAAGCCGCCAAGCTCGACCGAGAAGCCCACATCGGTTGATGGGGTGATATTTCCAGAGGAGGCGTAATTGCGCGACAGCGACAGGTCAAGCGTCAGGCATTCGGTTTTGAATTCGATCCCCAGATTAGCACGGGTCGGTTTGCCGGCAAAGGCATCATAGCGCGCGCCAAACGAAGCCGCCCAGCCGTCGCTGATCTGGTAACGGCTGGAGAAGGTCCATTCATTGAGCGGATCCGGGCGGTTTTCCAGCGGATCGGCAATCACCCAGGTCTGCCCGGTGCTCAGTTGCAGCCGGTCGCCCTGCCAGCCGATCAGGGTTTCCGCTTTGGTCAGGGTCAAATCATCGGCAACCAGCGCGCGGCCCTGGGCAAACAGCTGGCTACCCCATTGGATTTGTCCGGCGAAAAGCCAGTCCGAGGACAGCCCATCAAGGCCGGATGCGGCGGAAAACTGCCCCGGGTCGGTGGCGCGAAATACTTTGCCGCCGGCCAGAGTATAGGAAAGCCCGTCGGGTTGCACCCGGGTCCAGGTCAGGCCGACATTGGCCCGCAACCCACGCTCCACCGCGTCCTCACCGGGAAACCGCGACAGGTCAAACAGGTTTGAGGGGTCAAGCTCGACCATGATGCTGTCGTCATTGGGCGCGTCGCTTCCCTGTTGCGCAGACCAGGCCAATTGCACCACGGGTTCAAGGATCTCTGTCGCGCCGTTTCTCGTGCTCCGTGCCATCGGCAGGGCCAGGGCCAGGGCCACCGATTCGGTGGTGCGGGTCTGTTCCGGGGCGAAATTCGAATCATCGCCAATGACAAAGTAGTCGGCACTCAGGCCGGTTTCCGCGCTGGCGATCAGGCCCATGGGCAAAGTCCACTCCCGCCGCCAGCCAAGCGTCGCCCCGGCCCGGGCCAGGTCACGCCCGACCACATCCACGCCACTTTCGCGCACCAACGCATCGCCGGAAACCTGCAAGATCACCTCGCCGCCGACCAGGCCGGGATGCCAGCGTTGCTCAAAAATGAAATCGCTCTGTGCAAAGGGGAGTTGGTCGGCAATGGGAATTTCCGTTGCCCGCAATGTCTGCCAATGGATCAGATCGCCGTGAATGTACTGGTCGCGCCGGACCCGGCTCAGCTCGACTATATTCTGTAGGCGTTCGTGGTCGGAATAACGATAATCCGACAGATAGGCAGCGTCCGATACCTGGGCCAGGTTGAAGGTCAGTTTGAAATCGGCCGGAAGGTCAAACTGTCCCTTGCCGAACAAATAATATCGCGTGGTCCCCGGAAGCAGCGTATCGGTGGACACCGCGCCGTTGAATTCGATCGAGCCTACGGAAAACGCGTGCCGATAGCGTGCTTCGAGCGTCTTGGTCACATTGGTGATGAATGGCGAAAACGTCAGGTCGGCGTGATCGCCAAGGCGCAGGAAAAACGGCACCCGGGCGCCGGTTCCCAGGCGGGTATTAAACGGCAGTTTTGGCACCGGAAATCCGGTTGCACGGGTCACGCTTGGATCGGGCAGGCGCAGCCGTGGCAGGTAAAAAACCGGCACATCGGCAACCCGCAGCTGGGCGTCGTAGAAATAGAGCTGGCGGGCTTCTTGATCATGCACGACCCGGCTGGCGCGGATCGCCCATAGCGGCACCGGGCGATGGCTGCAGACCTGACAGGACGAAGCGATGACCTTGGTCATCTGCGTATAGCGCCCGTCGACCCGGTTGATTTCCACCGCGGCGATTTGCAGCTGCTGATCCAGCACCACCCGGGCGCTTTGCAGAACGCCATTGCGCAGATCCGGCGCAAGCTCGGCCGCATCGGCCAAAAATACGGTGCCATTCTGGTCGGTAAGGGTGATCGGCCCATTGATGTCCAGCTTGCCGGTGATCGAGTTGTAAACCACGCTGGAAGCGGTCAGGCGCACGCCGTCGAAAAACACCACCACATTACCGCGCGCGGTAATACCGGGGCCTTCGACCAAAACCTGGTCGGCCACCAGCGACGCGACTTGCGGGC
>CAYSBG010000150.1:0-5590 GCA_964429125.1 uncultured Aliiroseovarius sp. | reverse complement strand
GGTGCGAGCGTTTCGACATATTGTCGTGTCTCAACAATATGTCGAAACGCTTTAGGTGTTTGATCCCAGGGTTTTGATGGCGTCACCACCACGGGCTATCCTTACGTACCCATTACCCCTGGAATGCCTGAAGCTTGGCATTGATCCTGCTCGCACGGGTGGCAGGGCTGTGGCGATTGGCCAAGCGCTGGCGCAAAACGACCCGCCGATAATCCTGCGCGACCATGAGGTTGAACTGGGGTATGTCCAGCTTGCCCCTGCAATCTTGCCCCCGGCCATGCCGCGCTGGTGGCAAAAGCGCTTGGTCAGGTATTGCACGCGGCGCAAGGTAGTTTGCGCATCCCCGACCTGAACCAAACCTGCAACCAAGGCATCCGTACCTACCTGATTGGCAGCAAATTTGCACCCGTTGGGCGCGGACATGCGCCTGCGTTCCATAGACGCCTGCGTGCGTGTCGTTGCCGACGTGATAGCGCTGGTCAGGCAAATGTTCTGCCAAACAGTCAGAAAACTACGGCTCCTTCGGGAAAAGCGTTCCTGATTTGCTTTGCTCCATGGTCAAAGCATCCGGAAATCAGTTAACCTTGCGCTTGGGTTTGAAGGGTAGCGGCAGTATCGGCACACCGTCTTCGATCAACGCGCGCGCCTCTTCCGGTTTTGCTTCGCCATAGATCGCCCGCTCCGGCACTTCGCCCAGATGAATGGCGCGCGCCTCTGCGGCGAAAGTCTCGCCCACATAGTCGCTTTTGGCCTCGACCTGGGCGCGAAATTCCGCAAGTGCTTTCTCGGCGTCTCCGTTTGGCGCGGAAATCCCTTGCGGCGCGCCAACGCGTGGCGCCATCACCGCCTTGACCACATCAGCGTTTCCACATTCCGGGCAAGAAACCATGCCTTTGCCCATCAGCGCATCAAAGGCATCGGCATTTTGAAACCAGCTTTCAAAACCGTGGCCTTTGGCGCATTTCAGGGCATAGCGGATCATGAGAATTCCTTTGCGATTGGGTCGATAATGGCCATAGCGCGGCGTCACCGCAATGGTCAATTCTTCCGCCGCTCCCGGCCCTATTCCTTAACGGAATTTGGCCGAAAATCCTTGATGATCCGGCGCAGCTCGGGCTCGGAAATGGCGGCCAGGGCCTCTTTACGGCCAAACCATTTGCGCTTGCGTTCGCTTTTTTCCGGATAATCCTTGAGCAGTTTCTTGACCCTGAGCGGGAAGACGGCAACCACGCAGGGCAAATCATCGCCTTTATGGGTTTTGGAATAGGCGTAAAACCCCAGCACCTGTTCGGACAGTTTGCCCAACGCGCCGGCCTCTTCCATCGCTTCGGTTGCGGCCGCACCCGCAGGGGTTTCACCGTCCATCGGCCAGCCTTTGGGAATGATCCAGCGCCCGGTTCCGCGGCTGGTAATCAACAGAAACTCCACCTTGCCATCGCGCAGGCGATAGGGCATGGCCCCGAATTGCGTGCGTAATTCACGCTTGGCTATGCCGGCAACCCGGATGGGCCGTTGTTTGATCCTGGCAATCGTCACCTTGTGTCTGCCCTTTTGTACGTCGATCTTGTTTTTCATCCCGCATTAACGTAGCGGCTTATGGTTACCATATCTCTAAGATAGGGGTTTCAGGGGAAAATTCCAAGTGTTTTACCATATTTGGCGACTTGGGCCGCCGCCGATGCAACCTACAGCCGTGGGTAATCGCCCGCTAAAACCTGTGCATACCAGTCGCGGTCGATATTGCCTCCGCCCAGAATCACGCCGACCTTTTTGCCCTTGCAGCCCGCTTGTTCCTGGATCAACCCGGCCAGGGGCACCGCGCCGGCGCCCTCGACCAGGTTATGGGTGTCCGTAAAATAGGCCCGCATTGCCCCGGCGACCTCCGCGTCGCTCACCGCCAGGATGCGCGCTGCCAATTTCCCATATATTTCAAAAGCTTCCTGGTTTGGCACCCGCACCGCCACCCCATCGGCAAAGGTCACCGCCGAATTGCTTTCAACGATACGCCCGGTTTCAAACGAGCGTTTGGCCGCAGGCGCGTTTTCGCTCACCACTCCGACGACTTCGCATTCAAGCCCAAGGGCCGCGCGCGCGGCAAGCAGGCCGCAAATACCGCTGCCCAAGCCAATGGCCACATAAACCGTTTCCAGATCCGGATGTATGGTCAGCAATTCATAGGCACAAGTCGCCACACCGCGTACCAATTCCCGGTGAAACGACGGCACGGGGAATAGCCCCTCTGCCCTGGCCACGCGCATCATTTCCTCGCGGGCTTCGTCGAAATCCTCGCCAAACTCCACCACCGTCGCCCCAAAAGCGCGCATGGCCGCATTTTTCTCGGTCGAATTGCCGCGCGGGACATAAATCCGCGCCTCAAGCCCCGCCGCAACCGCCGCGCGCGCCTGGCTTTGCCCATGATTGCCCCGCGTGGCGGTGATGATGCTGCGAACCTCGGGATGTGTCCGCTTTAGCCAGTCGATAAATGTAATACCGCCGCGGACCTTGAACGCGCCCGTTGGCGCATGGTTTTCATGTTTGACCACCACCTGAGCGCCAGTGCGCGCCGACAAAAGCGGCCATTCAATCGCCGCCGTCGGGGTCATCTGCCGATGAACCAGACACGCCGCGTCTTCCAGCTCTTTTCGACTAAACACTACTGTCGCCTTGTTATGATTGGGGAATTCCTCAGCCTTTGGCGAAAGACCCTCGCCAGATCGGCATCTTGCCACACCCGCAGATCGGTGGCAACACCGTCGTCATTGGGCCAGGTTTCATTCCACCAGCTAAAGCCAATGACGCCAGGCCAACGCCCGCCCAACAGCGCTTTGAGCGCCCGATCGGCCCAGGCTGCGGCGGGCTCGCGCGGGTTGTGAATATCGGTGCCAAACTCCGAGACAATGATTGGTTTTTTCGGGCTCATACGCCTGAGGCGCGCATAGGGCTGATCCAACCCCTCCTGAAAACCCGTAGCCTCATCCTCCTGGGGGCCCAGCATCGAATAGAGCGACACGCCCAACCAGTCGATCACATCGTCGCCCGGATAGTAATTCTCAAAACGATTCCACCGCGCCCGGGGCCAATCCGCATGGTTGATATGAAAAACCCAGACGATATTGTCGCCCCCCGCGGCGCGGGTCACCTCGATAATGTGCCGATAAGCGGCACGAAACCGCGCGCCCCCCTTTGCGCGCCCGTTCCATCGGCCGTTCCAGCGAAACCACTCGCCATTCATCTCGGTGCCATATTCGGCAATCACCGGCACGCCAAGCGCTGCCACATCCTGCCCCCAGCGCGCCAGATCGGCGTCAAATTCCCCGGCGGCAATCTTCTCAAGCGTGTAGTGCGGCTCGCGGGCCATTTCCCTGCTGTCACTGCGTAGCATCAAGCGAATGTAAGGCGTGGAGCCATGGGCGATGATCCAACGCGCGGTCGCAGCCGGAAAGCGGCGGCCCTGAAACCAGTTGTGGGAAAACATCACCCAGGCCACATGTTTGCCTACGGCACGCTCATAGGTTTTGACCTGCGCCAGGGTAATGTCGTCTTCTTCGCCGGTGAACCCGCCCGGAAAGGTGCCATGGAGCAGCCTGCCGCGTGGCGGGGTCAGCGCCGCAATCGTGCGCTGATGGGCGCTTGCCGCCCAAAGCGGCCTGGCACCAACCGCCGCCACCGCCGCCGAACCGTCCAGAAACCTTCGCCTAAGCACTGCGCCCGCCAGCAAAACGCTCCTGCCATTTCTCGCGATCCTCATCGCTGATTTTGGCAAACAGCACCTCGGGCACCGTAAAGGCATGACCCGGCGGCAATGCTTCCAGCGCGGCCCTCACATCATCGGGCCAGCTCTGATCCTCGGTCTGCATCCCCGCCAGCATGGACTCGGCGGCATCGGGAATGAACGGCGCAGACAGAACCGCATACAGGCGGACAAGGTTGAGCGCCAGTCGTATGATCATTGCCGCGCGCTCGGGGTCTTCCTTGAAGGCGCTCCATGGCGCCGCAACTTGCAGGTATTCGTTGCCCGCGACCCAAATCGCCCGTAACGCGCCCGCCGCCTTGCGGATTTCGATCGCATCCATATTTGCCTCATAGGCGCGAACCTGTTTGTCAAGCTCGCCGATCAAGGCCTCCTCCTCGGGGCCATAGGCACCACCTGCGGGCACCTCTTCGCCGAATTTCGCACGACAGAACTTGGTCACCCGGCTGACAAAATTGCCCAGCACGTCGGCCAGATCCTTGTTGACCCCTTGCTGGAAGTTTTCCCAGGTAAACTCGCTGTCGGAGTTTTCCGGCGCATGGCTCAGCAACCACCAGCGCCAGTAATCCGAAGGAAGGATTTCCAACGCCTGGTCCATGAACACCCCGCGCCCCTGGCTTGTGGAAAACTGGCCGCCGTCATAATTCAGGTAATTGAAGCTTTTGATATAGTCGACCAACTTCCAGTCTTCGCCCGACCCCATCAGGGTCGCGGGGAAACTCAAGGTGTGAAACGGCACGTTGTCTTTGCCCATGAATTGCACATATCGAACATTTTTGGCACCTTTTCCGGTTCTCCACCACCTTTCCCAGTCTGAATCCGACAATCCGTGGGCCTCGGCCCATTCCGCAGTTCCGGCGATATACTCGATTGGCGCGTCAAACCAGACATAGAAAACCTTACCCTCCATCCCCGGCCAATCCGCATCCCCGCGTTTGACCGGGATACCCCAATCAAGGTCCCGGGTAATGCCCCGGTCGCGCAGACCATCGCCGTCGTTCAACCATTTCCTGGCAATCGAGGTGGTCAGAACCGGCCAGTCCGTCTTGCTGTCAATCCATGCGTTCAACGTGTCACGCAGCTTGGACTGACGCAGGTACAAGTGCCGGGTTTCCCGCACTTCCAAATCGGTCGAGCCCGAAACCGCACTGCGCGGGTTGATCAGGTCGGTTGGGTCAAGTTGCTTGGTGCATTCCTCGCACTGATCCCCCCGGGCATTTTCATAGCCGCAATTCGGGCAGGTCCCCTCAATATAACGATCCGGCAGAAAACGGCCATCCGCAAGGCTGTATACCTGCTTTTCCACCACCTCCTCGATCAATCCGGCATCGGCCAGCCTGCCCGCCATATGCTGGGTCAGCTTGTGATTTTGCGGCGAAGACGACCGGCCAAAATGGTCAAATGAAAGTCGAAAACGATCTGACAGATCTTTTTGGACCCTGTGCATTCCCGCGCAATATTCGGCGACCGGCAGCCCCGCTTTGGACGCGGCCAACTCGGCCGGGGTGCCATGTTCGTCGGTGGCACAGATGAACATGACCTCGTCACCACGCGCCCTTTTGTAGCGGGCAAACAGGTCGGCGGGCAACTGGCTGCCAACAAGGTTTCCCAGATGCTTGATGCCGTTGATATAGGGGATGGCCGAGGTAATGAGCGTGCGATTCATGGAAATTTTCCCGTATGTTTCAGCCGTCTTTAGACGATCTTTGCCGCCAATGCCAGAACCAGCCGACCCCGTGCTCGGCAAGTGGATCGACTCGTAATTTTGTGCTATGGTGAACAGACTGCCTGTGTCTGCCTTGTGCAGGCCTGTCCGGTAAAGATTGCTCTCGTTTCCAG
>CAYSBG010000149.1:0-5598 GCA_964429125.1 uncultured Aliiroseovarius sp. | reverse complement strand
GCGACGAGGTGCTGATGGGGGTTGCCACTGGCAAGGCTCGCCGGGGGCTGGACCACACGTGCGCCGCGCATGACCTCGATAGATATTTTGTCACCCGGCAAACCGCAGATCATCACCCGTCCAAGCCACACCCTTCGATGCTTCTGGCGGCGCTGGCGCACACCGGCGCGGAGGCGGCCCAAGCGGTGATGGTTGGCGATACCTCGTTTGATATGGAAATGGGCCGCGCCGCCGGGTTTCGCACGATTGGCGTAACCTGGGGGTATCATGATGCAAAGGCCCTGAAACAGGCTGGCGCAGATGTGCTGATCGATGATTTTGCCGCGCTTTTTCCGGCCTTGCAGCAGATATGGGAGCGCCCATGAAACGCTTTTGGAAACAAGCGGAAGTAACCAGGTCGGCGGATGGATTTGCCGTGACGCTGGATGGCCGCCCGTTGAAAACCCCAGCCAAGGCACCAATGGTTTTGCCGACCGAAAAGCTGGCAAAGATGGTCGCGGACGAATGGAACGCCGTAGAAGGGGAGGTGCGCCCGGAAAACATGCCCGCCACGCGCATGTCCAATGCGGCAATCGACAAGGTTTCGGCCCAGTTTGACGATGTTGCGGAAATGCTGTCCGAGTACGGTGATTCGGACCTTTTATGCTACCGCGCCACCGGCCCGGAGGGATTGATCGACCAACAGGTCAAGAAATGGGACCCGCTGCTGGAATGGGCCGCAGCAACGCTTGGCGCCCGGCTGACCCCGATTTCCGGCATTATCCACCAGCCCCAGTCGCGAGCAGCGCAGGAATGTTTGCGCAAACAGGTATTCGCCCTGTCTTCGTTCGAACTGTCGGCGTTCCATGACCTTGTCACCATTTCCGGTTCTTTGGTGTTGGCGTTCGCAACCACCAAGTCTCTGTTGCCACTTGAGGAATTGTGGTCGCGGGCCTGTTTGGACGAGCTTTGGCAAGAGCAGCAATGGGGCGAGGATGACGAAGCATTGGCCCTTAGGGCGCGAAAAAAGAACGATTTTTTTCACGCCGCGCGCTTCTTCGCATTTTGCAATCAACCCATGGATGTGCAGGGCTGAGATTGCGTCGTTTCCGAGCGATTTTCTATCAAAATTGGTGATGAATCACTTGACGTATTTGCCTGTTTGCGACCACACTCGACGCTTGAGAGGGGGAGCTCCTTTCATTCTAGATACCGGCCATATGGCCGGAACCCCGCCCTACGGGGCGAAAATCAGGAAGAGGTAAACATGAAAAAATCCGTATTTCTTGGCGCGCTAACGATCGCCGGCCTGGCTGCTACTGCCTCCATGGCAAGCACGCTGGACGACGTTCAGGCCCGCGGCAAGCTGAACTGTGGCGTGTCCACCGGCCTGGTCGGCTTTGCCGCACCGGACGCTAATGGCCGCTGGAATGGCTATGACGTCACCATCTGCCGTGCTGTTGCTGCTGCGGTTCTTGGCGACTCGGACGCCGTCGAGTTTGTGCCGACCACCGGCAAAACCCGCTTCACCGCGCTTGCTTCTGGTGAAGTCGACATGCTGGCCCGGAACACCACCTGGACCCTTAGCCGTGGCGTTGACCTGAAGTTAGATTTCGTCGGTGTCAACTACTACGACGGCCAGGGCTTCATGGTTCCGAAATCGCTGGGCGTTTCGTCCGCGAAAGAGCTGGACGGCGCGACCGTCTGCATTCAGACCGGCACCACAACCGAGCTCAACCTGGCGGATTTCTTCCGCTCCAACAACATGTCCTATGAGCCGGTGCCGATCGAGACCAACGCCGAAGCACAGCAGCAGTACCTTGCCGGTGCTTGCGACACGCTGACCACTGACGCTTCCGGTCTTGCCGCGACCCGTGCTGCCTTTGAAAATCCGGGCGACCACGTTGTGCTGCCCGAGATCATTTCCAAAGAGCCGCTGGGTCCGCTTGTGCGTCATGGCGACAACGAGTGGGGCGACATCGTGCGTTGGACTCTGAACGCGCTGATCTCGGCTGAAGAGCTGGGCATCACCTCGGCCAATGTTGATGAGATGCTCAAGGGCACCAACAACCCCGAGATCAACCGTATCCTCGGCACCGAAGGCAACATGGGCGAAATGCTCGGCCTCGACGCTGATTGGGCTGTGCGTGTGATCAAGGTTGGTGGTAACTTTGGTGAAGTGTTCGAAGCCAATATCGGCGAAAACACTCCGTTGGGTCTGTCGCGTGGTCTGAACGCGCTGTGGACCGACGGTGGCCTGATCTACTCGCCGCCGTTCCGCTAAACACATCACGTCAAGGGCGCGGGGTCACCTCGCGCCCTTTTCACATAAAAAGTTTTCCGGGCCTCAGGCGGGTTGAATTCGTCGGGTAGCGCCGGAAGTGACAGGGAATGTCTTCATGACAACATTGACCGACCCGCCGCGGGAGTCGTTTAAGCTATCTATGCTTTTATACGATAGCCGCTATCGTTCCATGACCATCCAGATCATCGTCCTCATGTCTTTCATGTTGGGGGCCGCATGGCTGATCAACAACGCGATCGAGAACCTTGCCGCCGCTGGCAAGACGTTTTCGTTTGGCTTTATGAAAGAAGCTTCGGGCTACGATGTTAACCAGAAGCTTTTGGACTATACCTCGCGATCGACCCATGCGCGTGCCGCAGTTCTGGGGATTATGAACACGCTGCTTGTTGCGTTGATGGGCTGTATAACCGCAACGATCATTGGTGTGGTCGTCGGCGTTCTGCGCCTGTCGAAAAACTGGATGGTATCGCGCCTGGCGGCTGTCTATGTGGAAAGCCTGCGCAACGTGCCGGTTTTGCTGTGGATCGTGCTGACGATGGCGATTATGGCCGAGTTCATGCCACAGCCAAGCGATTTCCGCGTCAAGAACGACGAGCCGGCTGCCGCAACAATGAAATTGTTTGATACGGTCGCAATAACCAACCGGGGTGTGTACATCCCCGAGCCTTTGTTCTCGCGTGGGCTGGGAGATATCCCGGTCATGGCGAGCAAAACACCGCAAGCGTGCGCATCTTATTTCGAGACCGGCGGTGAGCCTGGTGCTGGCTGTGGCGTTTTCCAGATCAGCCTTGACCTGTGGGCCGTTGTTGCGGTGTTGATGGCCAGTATCTTTATCGCCAAGATCAACACCAAACGTGCCAACCGCATTCAGGCGGCAACCGGCGACCGGCCAACGACGATCTGGACCAACCTCGCGGTGGTCATTTTGCCGGTCGTGGCGTTGCTCTGGTTTCTGGGCTTTTACCTGGGCTACCCGGAATTGAAAGGCTTCAACTTCCGCGGCGGCACCCATATGCGCGCCTCGCTGATTGCCCTGTGGCTGGCCTTGTCGCTGTATACCGGGGCGTTCATTGCCGAGGTCGTCCGCTCGGGCATCCTGGCGATTGCCAAGGGCCAGAACGAAGCTGCGGCCGCGTTGGGTTTGCGCCAGGGCAAAATCATGCGCCTGGTCATCTTGCCGCAAGCCATGCGGATCATCTTTCCGGCGCTGATCTCACAATGCCTGAACCTGACCAAGAACTCGTCGCTGGCGACTGCGGTTGGCTATATGGATGTGACCGGCACGCTGGGCGGGATCACGTTGAACCAGACCGGGCGCGAGATGGAAACTATCCTGCTGCTCATGCTGGTGTATCTGGTCATTTCCTTGACCGTATCGACGGTGATGAATGTTTATAACAAACGCAACGCGTTGATGGAGCGCTGATATGTCCAATAATGACACTCTCTATGTGCGCACCGAAATGTTGGATGAGAAGGCGCCGCCTTCTCTCAACACCGGTCTCGTTGGCTGGATCAAGGAGAACCTGTTTCCCAATTGGTTCAGCTCGATCCTTACGGTTGTCTCGCTCTACATCATCTATGTATTGCTGTCCGCACTCATCCCGTGGATGTTCGGGGGGGTATGGAACGCAACCTCGCTGAGCGAATGCCGCGAGATACTCGATGGCACCAGCGCTGCCTGTTGGGCCGTTATTCACGAACGGTTCTGGCAGCTGATGTATGGCTTTTACCCCAGCAACCTCTACTGGCGCCCAAATCTGGCGCTGATCATGCTGGGTCTGGCCATTGCCCCGGTGCTGTTTGAGGGCGCTCCGCGCAAGCTGTTCTGGGTCACTATTGCCATGCCCTTTGTTGGCCGCTGGCTGCTCTGGGGCGGGACGATCTGGACGCCGATCATGGCCGCTGCCGGCTTTGTTGTCGGCTATTTCGTCTACAAGCTGGTCGCAAACTCCATGAGCGATCTCGCCGGCATGGTGCTTGGCCCGCTTGCCGCTATCATCTGGTGGCTGTTTCTTGGCGGCTATGTCGCCAACGCGCTTTCCAGCATATTGCCCTTGGCGATCCAAAGCGTCGAAAGCCGCAAGTTCGGTGGCTTCATGCTGGCGATCACGCTGGGTATTACCGGCATTGCCGCATCTTTCCCACTGGGCATCATTCTTGCACTCGGGCGGCAGTCCAACCTGGTGATCGTCAAATCGCTGTCTGTCGGTTTTATCGAGTTCATCCGCGGTGTGCCGCTGATCACGCTGCTTTTCGTGGCCCAGGTCATGTTGGCTTACTTCCTGCCCAAGGGGACCGAGTTTGACATCATCCTGCGGGTGATGATCATGATCACCCTGTTTGCCTCTGCCTATATGGCCGAGGTGATCCGGGGTGGGCTTGCCGCTTTGCCAAAAGGCCAATACGAGGCGGCCGATGCGCTGGGCCTGACCTACTGGCAGGCGCAACGACTGATCATCATGCCGCAGGCGCTGAAGATCGCCATTCCTGGCATCGTCTCAACCTTCATCGGCCTTTACAAGGACACCACGCTGGTCTCCATCATCGGCCTTTCTGATCCGATCGGCTGGGTGAACTTCATTCAGGCGGACGCAAATTGGAACGGAATTGTTTGGGAGCTTTATGGCTTCGTTGCGTTCTGTTTCTTCGTCGTCTGTTTCTCGATGGGCCGCTATTCCATGTATCTGGAGCGCAAGCTGCAGACCGGGCACAAATAAAAGGACTCTGTAATGTCTGAAGTAGAATTCGATCACCACGCCGACCGTTCCAAGCTTCAAGTAAGCGACGAGGTTGCCATTGAAGTGGTGAACATGAACAAATGGTACGGTTCTTTCCACGTGCTGCGTGACATCAATCTGGTGGTGAACCGGGGCGAGCGGATCGTGATTTGCGGGCCATCCGGCTCGGGCAAATCCACCCTGATCCGCTGTATGAACCGGCTGGAGGAGCACCAGGAGGGCAAGATCGTCATTGACGGGACCGAGCTTTCCTCGGACCTGAAAAACATCGACAAGGTGCGTTCCGAAGTTGGCATGGTGTTTCAGCACTTCAACCTGTTTCCGCATTTGACCATTTTGGAAAACTGTACGCTGGCGCCGATCTGGGTGCGCAAAACCCCGCGCCGCGAGGCCGAGGAAACAGCGATGCACTACCTTGAAAAGGTCAAGATCCCCGAGCAGGCCAACAAATACCCCGGCCAGCTTTCCGGTGGTCAGCAGCAGCGTGTGGCGATTGCCCGTTCACTGTGCATGAAGCCGCGGATCATGCTGTTTGACGAGCCGACCTCGGCGCTTGACCCCGAGATGATCAAA
>CAYSBG010000148.1:0-5680 GCA_964429125.1 uncultured Aliiroseovarius sp. | reverse complement strand
GATGTCTGCAACAAGATCGGCACCTACCTCAAGGCGCTGGCCGCGCGCGACAACGGCGTGCCCTTCTACGTCGCCCTGCCCTCACCGACCATCGACTGGAGTGTGAAGAACGGTGTGGCAGAGATCCCGATCGAAGAACGGGACGGGCGCGAAGTCACCCATGTGCAAGGCAAGCTTGCCGATGGCACGGTCGGCGAAGTGCAGATTTCCCCCGACGGCACGCCGGGCGGCAACCCGGCCTTTGATGTGACCCCCCGGCGGCTGATTACCGGTCTGATCACCGAGCGCGGCGTGGCCGAGGCCAGTCCTCAAGGCCTTGGCGCGCTTTTCCCCGAACGCGTTGTGTGACTCCACCTGCCGGGCAATTCTCGCAATGGTATAATCAACTGCCCTGCGCCGTTTCCAACATCTGGGCAGCGGTTGACGCGCTGGTCACCACATGGGTGACATAGCCGCCGGATATCGCCGAAATCATCGGCACCACCTTGTCAGCCCCGGCGGAGACCAGCAGGCCCATGTCAAGATTCAGCAGCTTGTCGAGTTCCACCCCGATCATCCGTTTATCCAGATCACCGGGGATCGGCAGGCCAGAGGCGTCTATGAAACGGCCACAAAGAACCCCGGTTGCACCCTGGGCCACGTACCAGTCAAGATCGGCGTGACTCGCCAGCCCCGAACTAACGATGTGGCTGCCGTGACTCGAGGAACCCGCCGCAAAAATAGCTTTATTACAATGACTTAACGCATCAAGCTGTGCGGCGATAATCGGCTCGGCGCGCAACCGCTCGGCCAAGTCGGGGTCCGACAGGACCGCAGGCGCGTGCAGATTGACAAGCTTCGCACCCAGTTTCATCGCCATATGCGCCGAACATATTTCCGCTGTGAACCCGTATGGCGTGGCCATCGAGCCGACCAGTTGCGAGACCGAAACACTCTTGGTTCTGGTTTGCTCCATCGCCTCGGCGACCTCAAAAACCGTGCGCCCCCAGGACACGCCCAGCTTGTCACCGGCCTCGATCAATCCCGGCAGCCATTCGGCCGCGCCGCGGGCCACACGGATCAGGGTTTCCTCGTCGCTGCGGCTGGTTGCATCCGGCACAACAAAGGCTGCGGCCAAGCCAAACCGCTCGCGCAATTCTTCGGCCAGCCGGTGACCGGTAAAGGCTTCTGCGGCAAGGCTGATCCGGACAATCCCATGCTCTTTGGCCTCTTGAAGACAGTTCACGATCGTGGCACGCGACACGCCAAGTTGTTCGGCAATCTCGGATTGCTTCTTCATCTCGTGATAATACATCCACGCTGCTTCGATGACGATATTCTCGCCACTCACCTGACCAACCGTGCGTCTGCGTGTGGTAATCGCCATGCGCCCCCCCTTTTTGATACTTGACACCATACGGTGACAATTGTCAAAATACTTCCGTCCCCGAGCGGTGCCCGGAGGCTCCCTGGAACCTTTCATACAGGCGTGTCATTGTGGAAAACAGATGGAATGACGGCGAAGTTGCAGATTTTGTGGCTTCTGCCGATAACGACGTGGCAGAACGCGCATTACTTGAACAGATTTATGCCTCCCGCCTGATTGGCAGCGAGCCGGATTTGGTGCTGCATGGCGGCGGCAATACATCGGTCAAAGTCACCCGTCCGGATCTTTATGGTCGACCGGAAGAGGTCCTGCATGTGAAGGGCTCGGGCCAAGATCTGGCGACAATCTCCGCCGATGGCATGCCGGGACTCCGGCTCGCCCCGGTACGCGCGCTGCGCGGTCTGGACACGCTTGCGGACGAGGATATGGTTAACGCATTGCGGGCCGCCATGCGCGACTCATCCGGCCCGTATCCGTCAATTGAAAGCCTGCTGCATGCATTTTTGCCGCATAAACACGTTAATCACAGCCACGCCACTGCAATGATCGCACTGGCAGATCTGCCAGAAGCCGAGGCGGTGATTCGCGAGATATTCGGCGATACGCTGGGCGTCGTCCCGTTCTTCAAGCCGGGGTTCGAGCTGGGCCGCGCTGCCGCGGATATTTTTCACGAGAACCCCGAGGTCGAAGGACTGATCCTGCTCAATCACGGACATTTTGCCTTTGCCGAAGATGCCGCGACAGCCTATGGGCGCCTGATCGACCAGACCAGCACGGTTGAGGCATGGTTCGCCGATCATCGCCGCCCGGCCCGCAAACGCAGCCACGTCCCCGCCCCCGTGGTTGCCTCCGATGTCCTGCCCGCCTTGCGTGGGGCGCTTGGCCAGATCAGCGCCGCCCATTCCGGCCTGCGCGATGCCCCCATGCCGGTGATCGACCTGCGCCAAAGCGACGAGATCACCGACTTCCTTTTGCGCGCGGACCTTGGTGACCTCGCCAGGCGCGGCGTGGCGACACCGGATCACGTGATCCGAACCAAGAACTATCCACTTTTGCTGGACGGACAGGAAATAGCCCAGGCGGTTAAGTCCTATGCCTCTGAATACACAGCATATTTCAACGTGAATGCCGCGCGATATCCTGATGGCAAAACCCTGCTTGACCCCGGTCCCAACGTGGTCTGGATCCCCGGTCTTGGCATTGCCGGGATTGGTCAAAATGCCCGCGCAGCCGCTATCGCCGCCGACCTGGCCGAACAGAACATTCGCGCCATGGCAATGGCCGAGGATGCGGGCGGGTTTTATCCGGTGGACGAGGCGCGGCTGTTTGACATGGAATATTGGTCGCTGGAACAGGCCAAGCTTGGCCGGAAAACCTTGCCCCCATGCGCGGGAAAGGTGGTTTTGATCACCGGCGGCGCCGGAGCCATCGGCTTGGCCACGGCACAGGCTTTTGCCGCGCTTGGCGCCAGCATTTTTCTTGTTGATCTGAGCGCCGAGGCGCTTGCAGACGCCCTGAACACGCTCGGCCCCGACCACGGCGGGATAGCCATGGATATCACCGCCAACGGGGCCGCCGAGCAAGCCGTTGCTGGTGCGGTGGCACGATTTGGCGGGCTGGATATTCTGGTCTCCAATGCTGGCGCAGCCTGGACCGGCGAGATGGCGGACATGGACGACGCATTGCTGCGCAAGAGTTTTGAGCTTAACTTTTTCTCCCATCTCGCCTTTGCGCAGGCAACCACGCGGGTTCTGCGCGCACAGGGACGCGGGGGCGACCTGCTGTTTAACGTGTCCAAACAGGCCGTTAATCCGGGCAAGGGTTTTGGCGCCTATGGCTTGCCAAAAGCAACCACCATGTTCCTGGTGAAACAGCTTGCTCTGGAACTTGGCCCCGATGGCATTCGCGCCAATGGCATAAACGCCGACCGTATCCGCTCGGGCTTGCTCGACGATGATTTCATCGCCAAGCGCAGCCAAGCACGCGGGATCGACGAGGCAACCTATATGGCGGGCAATCTGCTCAAACGCGAGGTCGAGGCACGCCATGTCGCCCAGGCCTTTGTCGCCTTGGCAGGATCTGCGCGTACCACCGCCCATATCCTGACCGTCGATGGCGGGAATATCGAGGCCTCGCTACGATAGGCCTTGCGCCATGCCCGGACTGCGCAGAACATGGGCCCGGGAGGTAACATGCATATCTTGATACTTGGCGCCGCAGGGATGCTGGGACGCAAGCTGATCAGCGGCATCGCCCGCACCGGGCGCGTCGCCGGGGAAAAAGTGGACAGATTAACGCTGGTCGATGTCGCGGATTTCAGCATTGGCCCCCTGCACGGGATCGAGGTCGATTGCCTGCGGGCCGGGTTGGAGGACAGCCGCCTGGTCTGGCTAAAACCCGACTTGATTTTTCATTTGGCCGCCGTGGTTTCCGGCCAGGCCGAAACCGCGTTTGACCTGGGGTATGCGGTAAATTTGCGCGCACCTTGGACGCTGCTCGACGCCTTTGCAGCACAGGGAAACGCGCCCCGTTCTGTATTTGCCTCTTCGCTGGCGGTGTATGGCGCGCCATTCCCGGAGTTGGTTCCCGAGGATTTTGCCGCACGCCCGCAAAGCTCTTACGGCACGCAAAAACTGATCTTTGAAACCTTGTTGGCCGACTACACGCGCAAGGGCCTGCTGCGTGGCATTTCCCTGCGCCTGCCGACGGTCACTATCCGTCCGGGCGTGGCGAACGCCGCCGCGTCCAGCTTTCTTTCCGCAATTCTGCGCGAACCACTTGACGGCCAACCGGCAATCTTGCCTGTGCCGCGAAACACCCGCGTCTGGATTGCCCCGCCTTCGGTCGCCGTGCGCGGATTGCTGCACGCGGCGACCCTGGCGGGCCTGCCCGAAACCCACGTGGCAATCAACCTGCCTGGAACAGCAACGGACGTGGCTGCAATGCTCGACGCATTAGAGGCGCAGGCGGGGCGCGCCGCCCTGGACCTGATCACCGAAGTACCGGACAGGCGCATACAGGATATCGTTGCCTCGTGGCCCGGCGCATTTGCCACCGAACGCGCAACTGCGCTTGGCTTTGGCAAAAGCGTTGGCTTGGGAGAAATCATCGGCGAATACCTTGCCGGGCGGTAGTTATTTCACCGGCTCCCAGGCGATTTCGCGGTTCACATACAGGTTCAGAGTGACCCGCAAGGCCCCGTCTGGAGTCAGCGCGGTCATTTCCCGGTAATCGGCAGAAAATTCCAACTGCTGCAAGGCATGCTCTGTCTCGATCCGACGCCGCGCAAACAATCCCTCGCTGGATGGCAGGGCTTCGATCATGCCTGCCTCATGGCTATGCACAAACCCTTCGTAAACTGGCGGGGCTTCCGGGTCGGTCGCAATCAGCCAGTATTGCGCAATATCCTTGAGGGGCACGATGAAATTGCGCCTGGACGGGTCAACATAAACCCCCTCAAACACCGCCGGAATACCAGCGCGGGTTTCGGCGTGAAACGCCGCGCCAATGCTGTTATCCGCAACGGCGTAGATCACCAGCCGATCGGGTGCTTGGATACTGGCCCGCCATTTGCCGTCCGCCGAAAAGGCTTCTGAACCGCCAAAGGCCGGCCCGGAAATCAATAATAGCACAAAAACAAGTCGCAGCATTTCGTTCCCTATTGCAAAAAGGGGCGGATTGCGCCGCCCCTTTCTTTCTGTCTCGCAAGATCAGTAGATGTCGTTACGGGTATTGTAGACGTTGAACTTGCCGGTCGGGGTGATCAGGCGCTGGTCCTTGATCACGGTGATCAGCTCAAGCGTCTTGTCGTTGACCACGACCAAGGCCGATTCCTTGTCCTTGCCGTTCCAGACCGAGAACCACACTTCGTCGCCTTCCATGTTGAATTCGGGCTGCACGACACGCGGCTGTCCTTCGGCGATCTGCGCCCATTCGGCAATCGGCAGGGTGACAAATTCCGGGTCCACATCGCCGGTCATTTCCGAGATGGTGAACACGGCGACTGAACCGGAAAGCTCGGGGTCCGGGTTCAGCGGCGCGTCCACATACAGGTGGTCGGAGTTCGGGTGGGTCTTGATGAACAATTGTCCACTGCCCAGGCCGAAAAGCTGCCCGGCCAATTTCCAGGCTTGATCCGGGTGGCCTTCGGGATCGGTGCCGATCAGCGCGATGCTGTCATCCCCCAGGTGCGATGTCGCCCAGACCGGACCATAGACCGGGTGCACGAAGTTGGCACCCCGGCCCGGGTGTGGCTTGATGCCGTCGGTGTCGATCGAGGCCACCAGCGCGTCGTCCTTGGTGTCGATCACGTCC
>CAYSBG010000147.1:0-5693 GCA_964429125.1 uncultured Aliiroseovarius sp. | reverse complement strand
AAACTGACCGGGTTTGTCAATTCCACCGCCGATTTTGGCGACCAGCCCAAGGTCATCAATGGCGCATCGGACCTGCTGGTTCAGGTGCTGGGCGATGCCGGTCGCCATGCCCGATCCGCCGTATCCGCAGCCGCCCTGCCCTTTGGCGTCGCGGTTGAGATTGAAGGCATCTTTCAGATCAAATGACCCCGCTTCCCGCCGATTTTCTACGCCGTCCTCTGGCCCACCGCGCCTTGCACGACCTGGCAAAAGGGCGCCCGGAAAACAGCCTCAGCGCGATCCGCGCGGCCATTGCTGCGGGGTATGGCATCGAGATCGATCTCCAGCCGTCGGCCGATGGCGTGCCGATGGTTTTTCATGACTACCAGCTGGAGCGTTTGACCGGCGAGAAAGGCGCGCTGCATCTGCGCAACGCCGCCACGCTTGGCGCCATTGGCCTTGCCGGCTCCACCCACGGCGATACCATTCCAACCCTTGGCGAAGTGCTTGATCTGGTGGCAGGCCAGGTGCCATTGCTGGTCGAGATCAAGGATCAGGATGGCGCCTTGGGTTCCAACGTTGGCGATCTCGGGCGCGCAACTGCAAGGCTCCTCTCTGCCTATGCCGGCCCGGTCGCGGTCATGTCTTTCAATCCTCACGCAATGGCCGCTTTTGCCGCCCATGCCAGGGACATTCCGCTGGGCCTGACCACCGGACGGTTTTTGCAGGAAAACTGGCCGCTGGTGCCCAGGGACCGGCTGAATGAACTTGCCACCATCCCCGATTTCGCCCGACTTGGCGCCAGCTTTGTCAGCCATCGCAGCGACGCCCTGAACACACCACGCATAACCGACCTGAAGGCGGCAGGCGCTCCGATCCTGTGCTGGACCATCCGTAGCCCAGAGGCCGACACCGAGGCGCGCAAAATTGCCGATAACGTCACTTTTGAGGGCTATTTGCCGCCTGTTCCCCCCCTATGAGCATCGAAATCCGCCTCCACCAAAGCCTTGGCGAGATACCGGCGGCGGATTGGGATGCCTGCGCCCGCGCACCTGCCGCTGGCCGCGCTCCGGACCCTTTTACCACCCATCGCTTCCTGTTTGCCCTGGAAGAAAGCGGGTCTGTCGGACGTGGCACCGGCTGGGCGCCGCACTACCTCTGCGCCTACCGAGACGGCACCTTGATCGCAGCTTCACCGCTTTATGTGAAAAGCCACAGCCAGGGCGAATATGTTTTCGACTACGCCTGGGCCGATGCCTGGGTGCGTGCCGGCGGCGCGTACTATCCGAAACTGCAAGTAGCGGTGCCGTTTACGCCGGTGCCCGGCCCGCGGCTGCTGACCTTGCCAGAACACGAGGCCGACGGGCGCGTGGCTTTGCTGCAAGGCCTTGTGAAGGTCTGCACCGACAATCAGTTTTCCTCGGCACATGTCACTTTCTGCACCGAAAGCGAGGCACAGATCGGCCAGGAGATCGGCCTGCTGCACCGGATTGGCGAACAATTCCACTGGGTCAATCACGCCTATGACGACTTTGGCGCCTTCCTTGGCGCGCTGTCCTCGCGAAAACGCAAGAATATCCGTCGCGAACGTCGCGTGGCACAGGGATTTGGCGGCGAGATCATCGCCCTTTCCGGAAGCGAAATCACCGTTGAGCACATGAACGCCTTCTGGCATTTCTACCAGGACACCGGCGCGCGCAAATGGGGGCGCCCGTATCTGACGCGCGCATTCTTTGACATCGCGCGCGAAAAGCTGGCCGATGATATGCTGCTGGTTCTGGCCCGGCGGGACAGACAGTATATTGCCGGCGCGCTGAATTTCATCGGTAGCGACGCGCTTTTTGGCCGGTGGTGGGGCGCGATAGAACACCATTCCTGCCTGCATTTTGAACTGTGCTATTATCAGGCTATCGACTATGCCATTGCCCACGGCTTGGCCCGTGTCGAAGCTGGCGCACAGGGGGAACACAAGATCGCCCGCGGCTACTTGCCCGTCACCACCCACTCGTTACACTGGATTTCCGACCGGGGCTTTCGCGAGGCTGTCGGCGAATTCGTTGCCGCCGAGGCCCGCGCCGTCGGCGAGGATATCGACATCCTCACGCAAATGGGACCATTTCGCGCAGGTAATCGGCCCGAGGGCGATTGACGCGCACCTTTGGAATACCCACATTCGCGCCAAGCCGACAATCACATGAACAGGAGAATAACATGGCCTATACAATTGACCGCCTGCTGGAAGGCGTTTCCATGGAAGACGCCGATGCCCGCACCCGTGCGGCCCTTGCTGACGGCGGTTTTGGCGTTTTGACGGAAATCAATGTCAAAGCAACAATGAAAAAGAAGCTCGACCGCGACATGCCCGGATACATGATCCTTGGCGCCTGCAATCCCGGCATGGCGTGGGATGCCATCGGGCTGGAGGCCAAAATCGGCTCGATGCTGCCCTGCAATGTGATTCTGCGTGAAGTTGACGGCGGCGTCGAAGTCTCGGCGGTTGATCCGGTTTCCTCGATGGTTGGCGTTGGCAGTGATGCGCTGGCAAAAGTAGCCGGGCAGGTCCGCGAGATGCTGGTCAAGGTGGTTGCTGCGGTATAATTGAGCGAACGGATGGGCAATATTGCCCATCCAACGCGGCGAAAAGGGCGCATGTATGGACAGGATCGTGGTAATTGGCGCCGGGCAGGCCGGGGCATCCTTGGTGGCAAAACTTCGGGTTTTGGGCTTTGCAGGTCACATCACCCTGATTGGCCAGGAGCCGTTCCCCCCCTACCAGCGCCCGCCGCTTTCCAAGGCCTATCTGCTGGGCCAGATGGAACGCGAGCGGTTGTTTCTGCGCCCCGAAGAATTCTATCGCGACCAGAAAATCGACCTGCGTCTTGGGGCGCGGGTCACCGGAATCGATACAAATACCCGCGCGGTGACGGTCGATGGCGAAACCCTTGCCTTTGACGCGCTGGTGCTGACCACCGGCGCCACCCCCAATCGCCTGCCCGCCGCCATAGGCGGCACCCTTGGCGGTGTCCATGTGGTGCGGGGCCTGGCCGATATCGACCAAGTCGCTCCGGAATTTTCCGAAGGGCGCCGGGTGCTGATCGTCGGTGGAGGCTATATCGGGCTGGAGGCTGCGGCGGTAGCGGCTCAAAAGGGCCTGAAGGTCACGCTGGTGGAAATGGGCGCGCGCATATTGCAACGCGTTGCTTCGCCCCAGACCTCGGATTACTTCCGCGAACTGCATCGCGCCCACGGCGTTGATATCCGCGAGGGCACCGGCTTGAAAACCCTTACCGGCACGGGCCGGGTCAGCGGCGCCGAGTTGACTGACGGCACCCGGCTGGAGGTCGATTTCGTTATTGCCGGAATCGGCGTTCAGCCAGCCAGCGCTTTGGCCGAAACCGCCGGACTGGCGCTCGACAATGGCATCAGGGTCGATGAAATGGGCCGCAGTTCGGACCCCCATATCTGGGCCGCAGGCGATTGCGCCTCGTTCCCGTGGAAGGGCGAGCGCATCCGTTTGGAGAGTGTTCCCAACGCCATCGACCAGGCCGAGGCGGTAGCCGCAAACCTGTTGGGCGCCAACAGCCCCTACATCGCCAAACCCTGGTTCTGGTCCGACCAATTTGCGGTAAAACTGCAAATGGCCGGGCTGAATACCGGATATGACGACGTGGTAGAACGCCCCGGCGCCAAGCAAGGCGCGGTCAGCTTCTGGTATTTTCAGAACGACATTCTTTTGGCGGTCGAGGCCATGAACGAACCGCGCGCCTATATGGTCGGCAAACGCCTTATCGAGAGCGGCAAAAGCCCGGACAAGGCCGCATTGGCCAACCCGGAAACCGACCTCAAGAGCCTGATGTAATGCGCATCATTGCCGGGCAATTCCGGGGCACCCGCCTGGCCGCTTTGGGCAAGGGCGACGCGGGCGCGCATCTGCGCCCGACCAGCGACCGGGTGCGCGAAAGCCTGTTTTCCATGCTTGCCGGCGGGCGCTTTGGTGACCCTGTTTCTGGCGCGCGTGTACTCGACCTGTTTGCCGGAACCGGTGCGCTGGGGCTTGAGGCATTGTCGCGGGGCGCGGCGCATACCAGCTTTGTCGACAATGGCCGCAAAGCCTTGGCCTTACTCCGCGAAAATGTCCGTAAATGCCGGTCCGAATATACCAAGGTGTTTGCCTGTGACGTGCGCCGCCTGGGTCCCGGCACGCCGCATGACCTGGTTTTCCTTGACCCGCCTTATGGCAAGCAGATCGGCGAAAAGGCGATGGCTGTGGCGCTTGAGGGCGGCTGGATCGCCCCGGAGGCGTTGATCGTCTGGGAGGAAAGTGCGGTGATTGCCGCGCCCGCCTCGCTGACTTTTCTGGACACCCGCAGCTATGGCACAACGCATATTTCATTGTTTCGCCACGGTTAAAACAGTGTCGCCGGATCAACCCTTGACCCGAACCCTTGCAATTTGAGAAAATAACCCGGGTGGTTTCTGAGAGGGTAAGCAATGTATGTGCGCAATCTGAAAGATGTAGAGAAGGCCGGCCGCAAGGTAAACTGGGGAGCAGGCACCAGCCACCGCTTGCTGGTCGAAGACGACCAAATGGGCTTTGGCATCTGCCATACTGTGGTCGCTGCCGGCAAAGAAGCCCGCTTGCAATACCGCAACCACCTGGAGGCCTGCTATTGCATAGGTGGCTCGGGCGAGGTTGAGGATATGAAAGGCAATGTCAGCCAGATCAGGCCGGGGGATGTCTATGTGCTGGACCAGCATGACGAACATTTCCTGCGGGCGCACAAGGATCAGGACATGATCCTTGTCAGCGTGTTCAACCCACCCCTCAAGGGCACAGAAGTCCACAAACTGGACAGCGACGGGGCATCCTCTTATTAAAGCACTTGGACATATTGTTGCGGCACGACACTACGTCGGAACGCTTTAGGGCCTGACCTGCCCAATCACTTCTGCCCTGGCTGCGGCACCCCGCAGAAGCCGGTTGCGCGATACCCGTGGCACTTTTGTCAGGCTTGCCTGAATGGGGCGCGTGACGGAAAAGGGATCAGGCTTGAATTCAGCAACGCCAGCCCCTCCGGCGGCTTGGTCTGGCGCCATCAGAACGACAGCGCATGGCAGGAGGCGCTGGCCGTCAAATGCCTGATCAAGGGCCGCCCGGTCATTGTACACGAAGCGCGTTTTGGCGGAATTGTCGCCGAGCCATTCCTTGAACCAATGCGTCCTTCCCGACACGCAAACGTGACCGACCTCACCCGTGTTTAACCCCGGCGCAAGTCCCGGCAACGACCTATCTGCTTGACATCCCCCGGCCCACCACCCGAAACTCCGTGAACAAACAACAAACATATCCCGGGAGGATTGAATGAGAAGACTATATATTGTGGGCGCCACTGCGCTGGTCAGCGTCATGGCCCTGTCCGCAGCCTATGCGGAAGAAGTCAAGATTGGCGTGCTGTTGGGTTTCACCGGCCCGGTTGAAAGCATGATACCGAATATTGCCGCCGGCGCTGAACTGGCCATGGAAGAGATCAGCGCATCCGGCCTGCTACTTGGCGGCGATACCGTGGTGCCGGTGCGCGCCGATTCCACCTGTATCGACAATAACGCGGCTACGGCCGGTGCCGAGCGGCTGATCACCTCGGACGGAGTAGCGGCAATCGTCGGCGCCGATTGCTCCGGCGTCACCGGCGCGGTGGTGGCCAATGTGGCGGTGC
>CAYSBG010000146.1:0-5737 GCA_964429125.1 uncultured Aliiroseovarius sp. | reverse complement strand
CTGGATCCCATAATGGCGCATCTTTCTGCACTACCGCCTTGCACCGCTCACCATATATTTCCACCTCCAGTTCAGTGCCCGGTACGGCCAAATCCGCCCGCACCATACCCAGCGCGATCGAGGCATTTATCCGGTAGCCCCAACCGCCAGAAGTGGTTTCCCCGACGATCTTGCCGTCGTACCAAAGTGTTGACATATGAGGCGCATCCGCCACCCCTGCATCGACCAGAAGGGTGACAAATGATTTGACCGGGCCGCGCTGAAACTCGGCTTCAAGCACCGCTTTGCCGGGGAAGTCCGCGGGTTTGGACAGGCGGATAAACCTGTGCAGGCCACCTTCGAGCAGGGTGTAGTCGCTGGACAGGTCGCCTTTCCACGCGCGATAGCCTTTTTCCAGCCGTAACCTGTCCAACGCATACATGCCAAAGGGTTTGGCCCCGCCGGCCAGAACCGCCTCGTAAATTTCGGGCGTGTCGGCATTATCCGCGTGGATTTCCCAGCCAAGCTCTCCGGCAAAACTGACCCGCAATAGCAGCACATGCTTGCCGGCGACGCTGGTAACCTGGCGGGAAAGCCACGGCAGGGTGAGGTCTGCATCGCTGATTGCCGCCAGCAATTCACGTGATTTCGGCCCGGTGACGATCAGGCAATCGGTGTCTGCCGTGTCGTCCCACAACTCGATCGCTCCGTCGAGCGGTAGCGCGTCACGCAGCAACTCGCGGTCATGCCATTGTGCTGCGGCGGCAGTGATCAGGCTGAACTGGTTGTCGTCGTGGCGAATGATCGACATCTCAGTCACGATCCGCCCGCGTTTATCCGGAAAATAGCCAAGGGTCATTCGGTCCACCTTGGGCAAAGATCCGGCGATCAGCCCGTCAAGCCAATCCGCCGCGCCATCGCCGGAAACGGTAAAGCGGGAAAACCCGGGCAGGTCCAGCACACCGACACCATCGCGCACGGCCTCGCATTCCTCGCGAATACGCGCCTCCCATGGCCCATCGCGATTCCATGTTTCGGTTGCCGCCTCGGATATATCGTCGCCGGGCTGGGCAAACCAATTCGCCCTTTCCCAGCCGTTATACGCGCCAAATTGTGCGCCCAGACCTGAAAGCCGCTTGTGCAGCGGGGATACTTTCTTGTTGCGGGCGGCGGGCCATTCGTGGCGGGGGAAGTGCATGGCATATTCGTGCCCATACACCTCTTTACCTTTGGCAATGCAATACGCCTCGTCGGTATAATCGGTGAACCGGCGCGGGTCGCACGACCACATGTCCCATTCGGTAAACCCGTCGGTGATCCATTCGGCCAGCACCTTGCCCGCGCCACCGCCCTGGGCGATGCCAAAGGTGAACACGCAGGCTTCATAAGCATTCTGTACCCCCGGCATGGGTCCGATAAGCGGGTTTCCGTCTGGTGTGTAGGGTATTGGGCCGTTGATGACTTTTTGAATGCCCGCGCGGCCCAGCAGCGGCACCCGCTCCATGGCGTCGGTGATGTAATCCTCCAGCCGGTCCAGATCGTCGGGGTAAAGCTGAAAGCTGAAATCTTCGGGCATTGGGTCGTCCGGGTCCACCCAATGCGCCTTGCAGTTGCGCTCATATGGGCCAAGGTTAAAGCCGTTCTTTTCCTGACGCAGGTAATAGGAGGTATCGACATCGCGTAAAAGTGGCAGTTTGTGGCCAACCTCGGCGCTCCATTTTGCCAGTTCGGGGATTTCCTCGCTAAGCAAGTATTGGTGGCTCATCACCATCATCGGCACGTCACGCCCGCCAAAGGGTTTGAACCATTCCCCAACCCGTTTGGCATAATAACCAGCGGCATTGACCACGATATCGCATTCAATGTTGCCTTTGTCGGTCTGCACCATCCACTTTTCGCCTACCCGGTCGATCCCCGTAGCCGGGGTAAAACGCAGGATCGTTGCGCCCATGTCGCGCGCGCCTTTGGCCAGCGCCTGGGTTAGCTGGGCCGGATCAATATCGCCGTCATTGGGATCGTAAAGCGACCCGGCAAGGTCGTGGGTTTCCAGAAAGGGGTACCGCACCTTGGTCTCGTCAGGAGAGAGGATTTCGATATCCATACCCTGATAAAGCCCCATGCCCTTGGCGCGCTCAAATTCCTGCATGCGTTCGCGGGAATGCGCCAGGCGTAGCGAGCCGGTGACGTGGTAATTCATTTGATAATCGACTTCGGCGCCAAGGCGGGCATAAAGTTCGGTTGAATAGCGCTGCATGTTCATGAGCGACCAGGAGGTGCTGAACGTCGGCACATTGCCCGCCGCGTGCCAGGTGCTGCCGGCCGTAAGCTCGTTTTTCTCAAGCAACACCGTATCAGTCACGCCTTTTAGCGCGAGGTGGTAAAGGGCCGATGTGCCGACCACGCCGCCGCCAATTATAACGACGCGGGCAGAGGTGGGAAAGCCGGACATGGCACTGCTCCTTAGCTGAGGGCGATTTTTGCAGCGAGGCCACCGAATATGATAGCGGAAATCTTGTTCATTACTTTGGCCGAGCTGCGCACGCGCTCGGCGGCAAAACCGGCAAGAACGCCATACGCACCATCGGTCAGGATTCCGCCAAGGCCAAGGATAAACCCAAGGATGACAATCTGATGCCAGACCGGACCAGCGGCGGGGTCTATGAATTGCGGAAGAAAGGCAAGGATGAACAGGGCGACCTTCGGGTTCAGGATGTTGGTCAGGAAGCCACGGCGGAAAGCGCGCCAAATATCCTTGCGCCCGTCAACCTTGGACAAGTGGCCGCGATCCGTCCAGCTTTGCCAGGCCAAAAATGCCAGATAGGCGGCACCGGCATAGCGGATCAGATCTAGCAGGGCTGGATTTGCCGTAACCAGCACGGCAAGTCCCCCAGCCGCTGCGGTGACATGCACCAATACGCCCAGGGAAATACCGACAGCCGCCGCCAGTCCGGCACGCGGACCGCCGGCCACGCCTGAGGCGATAGTGAACATCATGTCTGCCCCTGGAGTCAGGTACAGCAGCACCGAGGCGCCGATAAAGGTGGTGAAAGTCCATGGATCCATGGCGAAAAGGGTCTCTAACATGTCAATATTCCTCCACTTGGGGCAAGCCATCGGCAATGTCGTAATAGTCGCCTTTATCCTTCACAAATATATGTCGATAAAGGCGCAGTCCGGTTGGCTGGTTCAAACTACCGACTGCAACTGAAAGGCGGTGATCCTCGGCCTTGAGCCGATAAAACAGACTGGAGCCACACTGATCGCAAAACCCACGTTCGGCCCAATCTGAGGATTCGTACCAATTCAACCCGTCTTCGCGGGTGAAGCTGAGATCGGCAGTGTTGGCCCAAGCTCCGGCCCAGAAATGCCCGGAAAGCCGTCGGCATTGGCTGCAATGACACGCGGTTGCCGGCTGCAACTCCCCGTTAATTTCAAACGCAACCGCACCACATTCGCAGCGTCCCTTGTGCATTACACTCTCCTAGTAAACCGGTGGGGCAATGACCCAGATTGCCACGGCTGGAATGTCATATGGGTTGGCCCAGCGGTGAGGTTCGCCACGGATGCGAAAGGAATCTCCGGCCTCGATGGTGAAAGCCCTTTCACCGACCCACAAGTTCAATCTGCCTGAGACAAGATAGCCGACCTCTTGCGTTGGCCTTTGTTGCATTTTGCCCAGTTCAGTGCCCGGCTCAAAGGTGGAATGTACTACTTCAAAGTCGTCCGTCAGGTCTGGTGACAGAAGTTCTTCGGTCAATCCTCCGGTCGCACCAATGCGCCGCCGCGTTCCTTTGCGCACAACAAATCCCTGCTCGCCTTCCGGCGCTTCTGCCTGGCCGAAAAGGATTGATAATGGCACGTGCAACCGGGCGGCCAGCAATCGCAGATCGTTGACACTTGGATGTGTGAGGTCCCGCTCAACCTGGCTAAGCCAACCGACGGATCGGCCAAGCGACAATGCCAATTCTGCGAGTGACAATCCCCTGGCCTTGCGCAAAGCCCGCAGGTCGGCACCCAGTGTCGTGCTGGAGGTCAGGGATTGATCTGGGGTGCGTGCATTAATTGGCATGAAAAAACCTTTGATTTTTTCACACCTTGGCATTTCCATCGAAAATCGCAAGGTAAATCTAATCAGATTGTCAAGATATCGCGCGCGAATACCGCCTTGAGTATGGGCTCCAGGCGGTCGATATCCGCTTGGGTAAATGCATCCTTCTGATTCGAGTCGATGTCAAAAACAGCGATTACCGCGCCTGAGTTGTTGAAAACCGGCAAAACCAGCTCGGATTTGGTGGAAGTGGCACAGGCGATATGGCCGGGAAAAGCGTTCACATCTGCCACCAACTGCACCTTGCCGCTACGCGCCGCAGCGCCGCACACGCCCCGCTCAAACGGAATGGTCAAGCAGCCATGCCCACCTTGGTAGGGGCCAATTTTCAAAAGATTGGGCGCGACAACCCGGTAAAATCCGGTCCAATCATGGCGGGAGTCAGCATGATGCACCTCGCAAGCAACGGTCGCCATCAAAGCAATCTCGTCCTGCTCCCCTTCGGTCAGGGCCTGGATTCGAGCGCCAAGAGATTTGTCAAAAACATCTGTCATATCGGTTCCGTGCTTACCGTTTAGTAACAATAACGGTTTAGCCTGCGTAGGGATGATAGCAAGCGGGAGCCTAGAATGGAACTAACCCACAAGGACGTGAACAACGCACGATTAATCGAGGTAGAAGGTGAGCGTCTGGATGCGGCGGTGGCAATTCGCTTCAAGGATGAGATGCGCCTTTTGACTGACGGTGGCCCCGAGCGGGTCGTTTTGGACCTTAGCAATGTCGAATTCCTGGATTCTTCCGGACTTGGCGCTGTTGTTGCGGCAATGAAACAGGTGGGCGCCACTCGCAAACTTGAACTGGCCGGGCTCACGCCGGCAGTAAAGAAGGTTTTCAGCCTGACCAGAATGGATACAGTGTTTACCATCCACCTTGATGCCGAAACCGCTTTGGGTTCTGATCATGCTCGGGCATCCTGAAGCAAAGGCAGAGCCAGAAAACGCACGTTACCCTGCAAGGTTAGTTGAAACGGAAATGTCTCAGACCCTGTCGCTCACCTTTACTGCCAGCGAAATCGCCCTTCGCACAGCCTTGGCCCAAGTCATCAGGTTCCTGCAGGAGGGTGGGTTTAGCAAAGATTTCCAGGGTGTGGTGGAACTTGTTTTAGCCGAAATCATAAACAATATCACGGAACACGCCTATGCAGGGCGCCAGGATGGCCAGGTTGACCTGCGGATCAGGACTCGATCTGATACGGTTCTGTTCACAATCTATGACCTTGGTGCCCCGATGCCTGGTGGAGAGGCGCCTTCAGGAAAGCCCCAGGACCTTGACTGTGCACTTCAGGATCTGCCGGAGGGCGGTTTCGGCTGGTTTCTGATCCGCGAACTCACAGAGGATCTCTTTTTCACCCGGATCGAAAAGCAAAACCGACTCACCTTTTCAATGAACCCCGCACGTTTCGCCCATTAGGCGCCATATCTGATTCCCGAAGGCTCCGGGTGCCGTGCGCCATAGATTACCATTAACGCCGCAAAACATCGCATAAGGCGAGATTGTTTCGCAACTTGCAAGCAATGGCTGAGAACCGGCTCTGAAAGTCGTAAAATTGCCACATTCACAGCCAAAACTGGCCCTAAAGACAGGCGATACAAGAGGGGTAGCTGCATAGGCTTCCCTCGGCGCCGCGTTTAACAGCCCCCACCCAGTGCG
>CAYSBG010000145.1:0-5765 GCA_964429125.1 uncultured Aliiroseovarius sp. | reverse complement strand
GGCCATCGAGGCATCGGGGGCCGACATGGTCACCGTGGCCCTGCGCCGGGTGGACGAACCCGAAGCCACCCGCCTGACCCGCGGGAACCTGCCAGTGCTTTGGGCTTTGGGGGCGATCCTGGCTTTGGCGCTGAACCTGCCCTGGGTCAACCTGGTGGTGCCACTGGTGGGCGTGGCGGCGTTTACCCATATGTATCATCGGCTGCGGTAGACAAAACGGCCCGGTTTACTGCGGCGTGTCGTCCATGAAGCCGTACCAGTCAAAGCCGCGCACGGTGATCATGCCCGACTGGATCACCCATAGCTCCAGCCCCCATAACACCAGGGTTACCGCAGTTACGATCGCCATCGTGCGCTTCAGCTTGAAATTCGCCGGGGCGCCTGCATGGGTTCCCGGAACGATCTCGCCTTCATCCCCCTGGGTGCGCAGGCGAATTGGCAAGGTGATGAACATCACCAGAAACCAGGTGACGGCGAACAGGACGATTCCCGAGGTAATAGACATCAGACCTGCTCCAATTCGATCAGGGTTCCGGTAAAATCCTTGGGGTGCAAAAACAGGACCGGCTTGCCGTGGGCACCGGTTTTCGGCGTTCCGCTTCCCAGGACTCGCGCGCCCTTCTCCAGCAGCCGGTCGCGGGCGGCGAGGATGTCGTCGACTTCGTAACACATGTGATGGATGCCACCAGAAGGGTTTTTCGCCAAAAATCCGGCGATCGGGCTGTCGTCGCCAAGCGGATGCAGCAATTCGATCTTGGTGTTGGGCAGAGTGATAAAGATCACTGTGACACCATGGTCGGGTTCGTCCTGCGGCGCCCCGACATCGGCGCCCAGCGTGTCGCGATACAGGGTCGCTGCGGCCGCAAGGTCCGGCACGGCGATAGCCACATGGTTCAATCGTCCGATCATTTCGGTCCCTTCCGCGTTGCTCGGCGCCCTTATGCAATGGCGGCAAGCGGGGGGCAAGAGGGCGAATCCTCGTCCTGTTAACCTCAGATTCACTTATTTCTGATTCTCTCGAGTCAGGAAAGGAAAGCAACATGGCTGATGAGCTTGAACACTTTGGGATGATCCGGCGCCCCAACCCGGAGCGGCCGCTGCAGGGTATGACCGTGCTGGTGGTCGAGGATAGTCGTTTCGCTTCTGAGGCAATCCGCCTGCTGTGCCTGCGTTCAGGGGCCCGGATCAGGCGCGCCGATACGCTGGCGGCGGCCCACCGGCATTTGGCGGTTTATCGGCCGGGGATTGTCCTTGTAGATTTAGGCCTGCCTGATGGTTGCGGTGTCGGGCTGGTCGAAGAATTGGATCAGGCGCGCCCACGGATCGGGGCAATTCTCGCCATGAGTGGCGACGATTCCTTGCAAGAGCAGGCGCTGGAGGCTGGCGCGGATGGCTTTTTTGCCAAACCGATTGAGAGCCTTTTCCGTTTTCAACAAATGGTGCTGCGGGCGCTGCCGACCGGGGATGCGCCTCCGGGCCCCCGTCTTGTCGCGCGCGATACCGTGTCTCCGGATCCGATTTCGCTGAAGGATGACCTGTCGCATATGGCCGACGTGATCGGCACCGGTCCGCAAGGCGAAGAGGTGGATTACATTGCACAATTCCTGACAGGCGTTGGCAAAAGCGCACATGATCCCGATCTGGAAGCTGCCGCTGCCAATCTTGCCGATGCGCGCGCCGCCGGGCATGGGACGCGCTCCGGTTTGGCAAGCCTTGCAGGGTTGCTCCGCCAGCGCCTTGCCCAAACTGGGGTGGTCTGAAGGCAACGACCAATGGTGCGCAACAAGGTACATGCCACAGGGATCACTTCAAGAGAAGTGGAGCGAAACGGGCCATTTCAACCTCCTGCGTGTCGCATTGCTGCCCTATTCGGGCGGCATCCCCATGGCACCAACCGGGGCGCCGGGCCTTGGTGGAGGTGTCAGGAAAGCGCGATGAACAACCTGTTGAAAGGTCACATATAGAGCATGTCGCACCAAATCGAATTCGTCCGCCAGGGCGAACGCATTTGCGTGCGCAAACGCTGCCTCGCCCCGCCAGCCGAATACTCGAATCTGATCAGGCGCGACAAACTCTTGCCAGGGCGGCTGCCCTGTTCAGGCAATGATCCTTGCGGCGTCGCGTATATCCAGACCGGGAAAAACCCGGGTTTCCAGGGCGTTTTCCCCCAGATCAAACAATCCCGCCAAAGCTGTTGCCGCGAATGCCCGCAGATCGCTGGTCGGCATCAGGTCACGCCCCTGATAGAGGTCCAATTCGCCCAGTCCGGGCCAAGCGCCATACATTTTGCCACCGGAAATCGCCCCGCCGGCCAGGATCAAAGCCCCGCCGGTACCATGATCGGTGCCACCCGTGCCGTTTTCATGCGCGGTCCGGCCGAACTCGGTCATGGCCAGCACAGCGGTGTCGCGCCAAACTGTTCCCAGGTCTTGTTTCAAGGTTAGAATCGCCGATTGTAATTCGCCCAAGGCGCGGGCAAGATCGCGCTTTTGTGCAGCATGTGTGTCCCATCCGTTGATCGAGAAAGAGGCGATTCGGGTCTCTCCAAGCAATTGTTGGGCGGTGAAACGGGCAATCTTTTCCGCGCCCCCACGCCTTCCAATGTTGCGGACAGAAGTCATCATCACCTGCTGTGCCTCGTCATAATCCTGGATCATCGCATCTTCGTTCAAAGTTTCGGTCAGAGCGATTGCCTCGTCCATCGAGGCTTTGAACAATGGCGCTTCGCGATACATGCGCGCCAGCAAGCGCCGCGATTGTGGGGTCAGAGCCAGGGCCGCGTCCGGCGCCCAGTGTGAAATCGGCGCCTCGCCGGCCAGGATCAACAGCGCTTCGCGACCCACAGCAAAGCCCGTGCGAAATGACGTGCCTTCCATCTGGCCCAAGGCCCGGTTCAACCACCCGTCTCGCCCGCCAACGCCCGCCGCGCCGGTTTCCAGAATATCCTGCCCGTCAAAATGGCTGCGTTTGTCGCGGTACGGGGTGGAAACCGCGTGGGCGAATCCCAGCTCACCGGAGGCCCAAAGCGAATGCAGATCTTTCAGCGCAGGATGCAGCGCGAAAAAACCGTCCAGCGGCAAGGGGTCGGCGCCGCCGGCAAGTGTCGGGCGAAGGGCGGCGAAGGCCGGATCGCCCACCGGGCGCACCACGTCAAGCCCGTCCATGGCACCGCGCAGAATAATGACCACCAAGCGCTTGTCGCCCGGCGCGGCGGCCAGCGCGATGGGGCTGATCAGCGGGGCCGCGGCGATCGAGCAGCCAAGTGCGCCGCCACGTGCCAGAAAAGCCCGGCGGTTCAATCGGTTTTCTGTGCGCATCAATGCCTCCCTAACGTCGTTGAAATCCAGGCGAGGCAAGTACAAGACCGACCCCTTCCCAACGGGTTTCCGCCGCAGCGGCGGCAAACAGGAGCGCCTCGTCCGCGTGTCTGCCCAATCCGACCCGCACCAGGTCGCGCGGGTCCGGCAAGCCACCGCCGAGACGCTCAAACAGCATCGGCGGCATGCTCATTGCCCATTGAATACGCGCGGCCAGTCCCTGGGGCGTAAGCCAGGCGGCACCACTTTCGGGCCAGCCGTCCGGGCCACCGGGACGTTCCCATTTTTGCCCCATCAACGCCATCGGACTGCTGAATATCTGACGAATATCGCCCAGGTCAAACTGCACGATCTGCGCCCCGGTTACGCCAAGTGCTTTTGCAGATGTCATCACAAAATCAAAAGGTTGTTTGATTTTTGTGCGTGTTTTCGTCCATGCGGCCGGATGCTCCAACAGCGCTTCATAGGTCGCCGCCAGGTCGCCGCCGGTTTCTGCAAACCGGGCTGTCACATGCGCGACATGGGCCTGATCCGGGGTGTCGGAGACGAAATGCACCACCAGTTTTCGGGCAATATGATGCGCGGTTGCGGGATGCACGGCAAGGTCATCGAACGCGGCCCAGACATCCTCGACCCTGGGGCGCCCGCGACCGTAGCTGCGTCCCAGGATCACCTCGGCGCCCGGATTTCCCCGGCGCGGGTTGTATGTCACCTGGCCGCGCCGGTCATGGGTGAACCCCGCGAGCAAATTGGCGAACTGCCGGACATCGTCCTGCGTATAGGGCCCGTCAACACCCAGGGTGTGGAGTTCAAGGATCTCGCGCGCGAGGTTTTCGTTCAGCCCTTTGCCCTGCGCGGCCAGCGGGCTGCCCTCGCCGATGCTGCGGAACTGGTCGAGGTAATCCAGCATCATCACATGGGTTTCGGCGCTGCGAAGCAAATCGCCAAACCGCCCGCCGACATGCGGGCGAATCGCGTCCTCAACATAGGTAGAGGCCATGGCGCGGGTCAGGGATTGTTTGCCGACGATGGTGAAATGATCGGCCCAGAAGCGGGTGAGACGCTCGCGAAAACCATCCGGCGAGTCAATCCAGCGCGCGCCGGTATGGGCAAACCATCTTGCCTGTTTGCGCCGGGTTCGCCGCTTGAGCTTGTCGGCTTCTTCCTTGGCGGTATCGTCCCCTTGGCGCGCCGCTTTGCGAAGGGTGCGGAAACGGGCGATGTCGGCGACCTGATCGGCAAAGCTTTCGACGGGAAAGGTCGACGCGATGCGATCCGGACCCTGAATGCGCGCCAGAAATGCACCGATATCCGCTGCCGGCGCCACCTGCGGCCCAAGCCCGGTGCCAAAGCGCAACTCGGCGAGTTCCGGATCAAAGCGCATGTTCTTCCCTTTCGCTTGCTGCGTGGGAAGTATAACGCCTGAGGCGAGGAATTCCGTCGTTAAATGGCGCTTTAGCCTTTTTCTTGCGGGATTACGCGCAGATGCAGTTCGCGCAGCTGTTCATTCAGCGGCGCGCTGGGCGCGTTCATCATCAGGTCTTCGGCACGTTGGTTCATCGGGAACATGATGACTTCGCGGATGCTGACTTCGTCGGCCAGCAGCATGACGATGCGGTCGATCCCGGCCGCGCAACCGCCGTGGGGCGGGGCGCCGTATTGGAACGCGTTGACCATGCCGCCGAAACGCTTGCGCACCTCCTCTTCGCCGTATCCGGCCAGCTCGAACGCCTTGAACATGATTTCCGGCTGGTGGTTTCTGATCGCCCCAGAGAGGAGCTCATAGCCGTTACAGGCCAGGTCGTATTGGAAGCCGCGCACGGCCAGCGGGTCGCCCTCCAGCGCCGCCATGCCACCCTGGGGCATGGAAAACGGGTTGTGGTCGAAATCCAGCTTGCCGGTTTCCTCGTCGCGTTCGAAAATCGGGAAATCGACGATCCAGGCAAAGGCAAAGCGGTCTTCGTCCAGCAGCTTCAGCTCGCGGCCAATCACGTCGCGCGCGCGTCCGGCGACCGGCTCGAACGCCTTGGGCTTGCCGCCCAGGAAAAACGCGGCGTCGCCGACATCAAGGCCCAATTGTTGGCGGATCGCCTCGGTGCGCGCGGGTCCGATGTTTTTCGCCAGCGGCCCGGCGGCTTCCATGCCACCCGCGATTTCGCCGCTTTTCAGCTTGGCGTTGGCCTCCTTGACGCTGATTCCCAGCTCTTGCGCTACCGCGTCGGCGGTCTTGTTGCGCCAGAAGATATAGCCCATGCCCGGCAGGCCTTCGCCTTGGGCGAATTTGTTCATCCGGTCGCAAAATTTGCGCGAGCCGCCGCCGGGGGCCGGGATGGCGCGGATTTGTGTGCCCTCCTGCTCCAGCAGTTTCGCGAAAATGGCGAAACCAGAGCCGGCGAAATGCTCGCTCACCACCTGCATCTTGATCGGGTTGCGCAGGTCGGGCTTGTC